>NZ_JBFUIC010000026.1:0-37190 GCF_056402075.1 Pseudomonas sp. P4_C3 | reverse complement strand
ATCTTGTAGTAGAGGGCAGTCGGCTTATAGCGGCCGCTCGGGTCGCAGGCGTAATCGGGAATTTCACCGGCGCGGGTATAGCCCAGCGATTGGTAGAAGTCTTCGGCGGGCGAGCCGGCTTCGGTGTCGAGATAAAGCATTCCGCGCTTGTGCTGCAGGGCGGCCGCCTCCAGGGCACTCATCAGTTGCTGGCCCAGACCGCGACGCCGCGCATGTTCGCGCACCAGCAGCTTCTGCACTTCGGCGCGGTTCAGGCCGTTGGCTTTCTGGCACAAACCCAACTGCACGCTGGCCTGGACCTGTTCGTCCTTGACCACCACCCACAGCAACACATTGCCCTTGTTCAGGTTCTCCTGAACCTCATCGAAATACGCACGCGCCTGGATGGCATCGAGTTCAGCCATGAAGCCGACACTGGCGCCATAGCCGACGGCATCGAGCAGCAGGTCGATCAGGCCCTGACGATAATGCGCAAAGCTTTCTACGTTGACGCGTCGCAGTTGGGCGGCGTTCATCGGGGATTACTCCTGGTTGATGCTTGGCGGCTGCGCRCCGGGATTCAGGGTCAGTTGCATGAAGGTCAGGTCCAGCCAGCGACCGAACTTGGTGCCGACCTGCGGCATTTGCCCGGTGGTGATAAAGCCGATGCGCTCATGCAAGCGAATGGAGGCAGCGTTAGCGCTTTCGATAGCCGCGACCATCACGTGCTTGTCGCAGCCTTTGGCGCGTTCGATCAGCGCTTGCATCAGTTGCGGGCCGAGGCCGTTGCCGCGCTGGTCGCTGCGCACATAGACCGAGTGCTCGACGGTGTGGCGGAAACCGTCGAAGGGCCGCCAGTCGCCGAACGAGGCGTACCCGAGCACCGTGTCGTCGGCATCGACGATCACCAGAATCGGATAAGCCTGGGATTGCCGGGCGTTGAACCAGGCCTGGCGGTTGTCGAGGTCGACCGCGTGCTCGTTCCAGATCGCCGTGGTGTTGAGCACCGCGTCGTTGTAGATGTCGCGGATGGCCGGCAGATCGGCATGCACGGCATCGCGGATGTGGTAAGTCATGGCGCGGCCTCAGGCGATGGGTTGGTGGACGGTGACCAGTTTGGTGCCGTCGGGGAAGGTGGCCTCGACCTGGACTTCCGGGATCATTTCCGGKATTCCTTCCATCACTTGTTCGCGGGTCAGCAGGGTGGTTCCGAAGTGCATCAGCTCGGCCACCGTCTGYCCGTCGCGTGCGCCTTCAAGCAGCGCGGCGCAGATGTAGGCCATGGCTTCCGGGTAATTGAGTTTCACGCCGCGAGCCAAACGCCGCTCGGCCACCAGGCCTGCGGTGAAGATCAGCAGCTTGTCTTTTTCGCGTGGGGTCAGGTCCATCGTTTGAGATCCATAATCGGCAGTTAAAAAGGTGTCAAATCTTGCAACCCACAGGACTGTAGGAGCTGACGAGTGCAACGAGGCTGCGATCTTTTGATCCCGGTCTTTCCCGTGCCGCTGAAGATCAAGATCAAAAGATCGCAGCCTTCGGCAGCTCCTACAGGGTATGCATACTCAGGTGCTCCATATTCTGGGGGGGACCGCTTCGCGACCGAGCAACGCCGGCCTGAGCAGTCGCCACAATTCAATCAGCCATCCCCGCGCCAACAGCGCTTCACTGGCCAGGCATCGGGCAACCAGCAACCCCGGCAATTGGGTCAAATCCCCGCGCACGTCGTCGGGCAGCGAGCGGCAGGTTTCCAGCAGTTCGCTATCGATCTCACCCGTCACCAACAACGTCGCAAACACCGGTTGCCCGTCCAGCCCGATGGGCGAATCGAGCAAGCCGTCCGCCCCGACAACGCGCTGGCGTTCATGCCAGAGCAACTGGCCGTCGCGGCGGATATCCAGATGTGCCTGGAAGTGCCCAAGGTCGAAGCGCTCGCCACTGGCCGGCCGGCCCAGCGCCACGACGTCCCRATAGAACAGCCGTGCATCGCCTTCAAGGTCGATGCAGGTGCTGAGTTCAGCCTGGGCCGCGCTGAAAATGATCGTCTCCTGGGGCAGCCATTCCAGTGTCGCACCGGCTGCCACCTTCAACTTCAGCTGCTGATAGGCGGGGCCGGCGGCGCGATACCACTTGGCCGCGCCGGGGCTGGTGATTTGTGCCCAGGCATCGCGCTCGACGCGGGCTGAAATATCCAGCCGATCACCGCCGGCAATCCCGCCTGGCGGGTGGACGATGATGTGTTGGCAGACTTCAGGCCCTTCGGCATACAGATGCTTCTGTACCCGCAGCGGGCCCAAGTGGCGGCGCTGGACCGGACGTGTGCTATCGCCGAAGCGGGCGTAACCCAGCTCCAGCTCGGCGTGCCAGCTCGGGGTGAACAGCGTTGTTTGGGCAGGTAAATTCATGATTTCTAATTATCGTTAGGTCGCTAAAGATTAGATCGTAACCAGACCGCGCACACCCTCGGCTTCCATATTTTCTCCGCGACCCTGTTGCACGATCTCGCCTCGGGACATCACCAGGTACTGGTCAGCCAGTTCGGCGGCGAAATCGTAGAACTGCTCCACCAGCAGAATCGCCATGTCGCCCCGGGCTGCGAGTTTTTTGATCACGGCACCGATCTCCTTGATTACCGACGGCTGGATGCCTTCGGTGGGCTCGTCGAGGATCAGCAGACGAGGGCGGCTGGCCAGCGCCCGGCCAATGGCCAGTTGCTGTTGCTGGCCACCGGACAGGTCGCCGCCGCGCCGTTGCTTCATTTGCAGCAGCACCGGGAACAGTTCGTAGATGAAGGCAGGGACTTCCCTGGCTTCGCTGCCGGGAAAGCGCGACAGCCCCATCAGCAGGTTTTCTTCCACGGTCAGGCGGCCGAAGATTTCCCGGCCCTGCGGTACGTAAGCGATGCCGGCATGCACACGCTGGTGCGGCTTGAACGTAGTGATCGGTTTACCTTCCCAGTTCACTGCGCCCTCCTTGGGCGGCAGCAAACCCATCAGGCATTTGAGCAGGGTGGTCTTGCCTACGCCGTTACGCCCGAGCAGGCAGGTGACTTCGCCGACCTTCACGTCAAATGTCAGGCCGCGCAGGATGTGGCTTCCGCCGTAATACTGGTGCAGTTTGTCGACTTGCAGCATTTTCAAATACTCCTCAAATCCCCGTAGGAGCTGCCGAAGGCTGCGATCTTTTGATCTTCAAAAGACAGATCAAAAGATCGCAGCCTCGTTTCACTCGACAGCTCCTACAAGGGATACAAATCAGCGACCGAGATACACCTCGATCACCCGCTCGTTGTCCTGCACCTGCTCCAGTGATCCTTCGGCCAGCACACTGCCCTGATGCAGCACAGTAACGTGGTCGGCAATCGAACCGACGAAGCCCATATCGTGCTCCACCACCATCAGCGAGTGCTTGCCGGCCAGGGTCTTGAACAGTTCGGCGGTGAATTCGGTTTCAGCATCGGTCATGCCCGCGACCGGTTCGTCGAGCAGCAGCAATTGCGGGTCCTGCATCAACAACATGCCGATCTCCAGGAACTGCTTCTGGCCGTGGGACAACAGGCCCGCCGGGCGATTGACCGAGGAAGTCAGGCGAATGGTCTCCAGCACTTCGTCGATGCGGTTTTTCTGCTCGCCGTTCAAGCGCGCCCGCAGGCTGGCCCAAACGGATTTGTCGGTTTTCTGCGCCAGTTCCAGGTTCTCGAACACCGTCAGGGCTTCGAACACCGTTGGCTTCTGGAACTTGCGGCCGATACCCGCCTGGGCGATCTGCACTTCGCTCATTTGCGTCAGGTCCAGGGTTTCGCCGTACCAGGCCTTGCCGTGACTGGGACGGGTCTTGCCGGTGATCACGTCCATCAGCGTAGTCTTGCCCGCGCCGTTGGGGCCAATGATGCAGCGCAGTTCGCCGACGCCGATGTACAGGTTCAGATTGTTCAGCGCGCGGAAGCCGTCGAAGCTGACGCTGATGTCTTCCAGGGTCAGGATGGTGCCGTGGCGGGTGTTGAGGCCGGGGCCGACACGCTGGCCGAGGCCGATGGCATCGCGGCTGCTGCCGGCATCCTTGTTGGGCTCCACAGGAAAAAAAGCCGGTTCGAGCATGAATTCAGCGGTTGCAGTGATTCTCATTGCTCACCTCTTTTCTTCAACAGGCCGATCACACCCTTGGGCAGGTACAGGGTCACGACGATGAACAGCGCGCCGAGGAAGAACAGCCAGTACTCGGGGAAGGCCACGGTGAACCAGCTCTTCATGCCGTTGACCACGCCGGCGCCGAGTAGCGGACCGATCAAGGTGCCGCGACCGCCAAGGGCCACCCACACCGCGGCTTCGATGGAGTTGGTCGGCGACATCTCGCTCGGGTTGATGATCCCCACTTGCGGCACGTACAGCGCACCGGCCAGGCCACACAACACCGCGCTCAACACCCAGACAAACAGCTTGAACCCGCGCGGATCGTAGCCGCAGAACATCAGGCGGTTTTCCGCATCGCGCAACGCGGTCAGTACCCGGCCGAACTTGCTCTGCGCCAGGCGCCAGCCGATGAACAGGCTCGCCACCAGCAACAGCACGGTGGCGAAAAACAGCACCGCGCGGGTGCCCGGTTCCGTGATGCCGAAGCCAAGAATGGTGCGGAAGTTGGTGAAGCCGTTGTTGCCGCCAAACCCGGTTTCGTTGCGGAAGAACAGCAACATGCCGGCGAAGGTCAGGGCCTGGGTCATGATCGAGAAATACACGCCCTTGATCCGCGAACGAAAGGCGAAGAAGCCGAACACCAACGCCAGTAACCCCGGCGCCAATACCACCAGGCACAGGGTCCAGAGGAAGCTGCTGGTGCCGGTCCAGAACCATGGCATTTCGGTCCACGACAGGAACGTCATGAACGCCGGCAAACCATCGCCCGAGGCCTGGCGCATCAGGTACATGCCCATGGCATAACCACCGAGGGCGAAGAACAGGCCGTGGCCGAGGGACAGCAGGCCGGCATAACCCCAGACCAGATCGAGCGCCAGTGCGACGATGGCGTAGCAAAGAATCTTGCCCACCAGCGTTAGCGTGTAGGCGGAGACATGCAGCGTACTGTCCGCCGGTAACAGCGACAGCAGCGGCAATGCCAGCAACAGAACGAGGATCACCACACCGACGGCAATCGTGACTTTAGGGCCGGCCTTTTGTGTGGCATTGAGCATCAGGGGCTGGTTCATCAGTCGATCACCCGTCCTTTGAGTGCGAAGAGGCCTTGCGGACGTTTCTGGATGAACAGAATGATCAGCGCGAGGATGAGGATCTTGCCGAGCACGGCACCGATCTGCGGTTCGAGAATCTTGTTGGCGATCCCTAAGCCAAACGCCGCCAGTACGCTACCGGCCAACTGACCGACACCGCCGAGCACCACCACCAGGAACGAGTCGATGATGTAGCTCTGGCCGAGGTCCGGGCCGACGTTGCCGATCTGGCTGAGGGCCACGCCACCGAGGCCGGCGATGCCCGAGCCGAGGCCAAAGGCAAGCATGTCCACGCGTCCGGTCGGGACGCCGCAGCAGGCGGCCATGTTGCGGTTCTGGGTGACTGCGCGCACGTTGAGACCCAGGCGAGTCTTGTTCAGCAACAGCCACGTGAGCACCACCACAAACAAGGCAAAGGCAATGATGACGATGCGGTTATAGGGCAGCACGAGATTGGGCAGTACTTGAATTCCGCCCGACAGCCAGGCCGGGTTAGCCACTTCGACGTTCTGGGCGCCGAACACCAGTCGAACCAGTTGGATCAGCATGAGGCTGATGCCCCAGGTGGCGAGCAGGGTTTCCAGTGGCCGTCCATAGAGGTGGCGAATCACCGTGCGCTCCAGCGCCATGCCGATGGCAGCGGTGACGAAAAACGCCACGGGCAGCGCGATCAGCGGATAGAACTCGATGGCCTGCGGAGCCAAGCGCTGGAACATCAGTTGCACCACATAGGTCGAGTAGGCGCCGAGCATCAGCATCTCACCGTGGGCCATGTTGATCACGCCGAGCAGGCCGAAAGTGATCGCCAGACCGAGGGCGGCGAGCAGCAGAATCGAGCCCAGCGACATACCGCTGAATGCCTGGCCGAGCATCTCGCCGACCAGCAGTTTGCGTTTGACTTGAGCGAGGCTGGTTTCGGCCGCAGTGCGTACATTGGCATCGGCTTCAACGTCAGGTTCGAGCAAGCCTTCGAGGCGGGTGCGGGCCAGCGGGTCGCCGGTTTCGCCGAGCAAGCGCACAGCGGCCAGTCGTACAGCCGGGTCGGCATCCACCAGTTGCAGGTTGGCCAGGGCGAGGCTCAATGCTGCGTGAACGTGTTCGTCCTGTTCGCTGGCGAGTTGCTGATCGAGGAATTTCAACTGCGCCGGCTTGGCGCTTTTTTGCAGTTGCTGCGCGGCGGCCAGACGGATTTTGGTGTCGGTGGCGAGCAACTGATGACTGGCCAGGGCCGTGTCGATCAGACCCCGCAGGCGGTTGTTCAGGCGCAGGTTTTTTGGTTGGCCGTCGATGGTCAATTCGCCTTGTTGCAGGGCGTTGATCAACTCGATACGGGCCGGATCGGGTTGTGCGGCCCAGGCTTCCAGCAGTCTGGCTTGCTGCGCGGGATTGGCGGTGACGAAGTCTTCGGCGTCACCGGCGTGGGCGGCCATCGGCAACAGCATTGCAATGGTCAAGATGAAGCGATAAAGGGCGGTGGGCATAAATAGTCGCCTTGACGCGGACATTGTGGGAGCGAGCTTGCTCGCGATAGCGGTGGTTCAGTCACAGAAATGTTGAATGTTCCGCCCTCATCGCGAGCAAGCTCGCTCCCACAGGGATTTTTGTCGGGCTCGAAAAGTGTCTTCAAGCCCGACACCCAATGGCTTAGTTGCTCTTCACCGCATACTCCGGCTTCTTGTCGTTGCCCGGGATGAACGGGCTCCACGGCTGGGCGCGGATTGGGCCTTCGGTCTGCCACACCACGTTGAACTGACCGTCAGACTGGATTTCGCCGATCATCACCGGCTTGTGCAGGTGGTGGTTGGTCTTGTCCATGGTCAGGGTGTAGCCGGACGGCGCGGCAAAGGTCTGGCCGGCCAGGGCTTCGCGGACTTTGTCGACGTCGGTGGATTTGGCTTTTTCCGCCGCTTGCGCCCACATGTGGATGCCGACATAAGTGGCCTCCATCGGGTCGTTGGTCACCGCCTTGTCGGCGCCCGGCAGGTTGTGTTTCTTCGCGTAGACTTTCCAGTCATCGACGAACTTCTTGTTCACCGGGTTCTCGACCGATTCGAAGTAGTTCCACGCCGCCAGGTTACCCACCAGTGGCTTGGTGTCGATGCCGCGCAGTTCTTCTTCGCCGACCGAGAACGCCACGACCGGAACGTCGGTGGCTTTCAGGCCCTGGTTGGCCAGTTCTTTATAGAACGGCACGTTGGAGTCGCCGTTGACGGTGGAGATAACCGCGGTCTTGCCGCCCGCCGAGAATTTTTTGATGTTGGCGACGATGGTCTGGTAGTCGCTATGACCGAACGGGGTGTAAACCTCTTCGATGTCCTTGTCGGCCACGCCTTTGGAGTGCAGGAACGAACGCAGGATCTTGTTGGTGGTGCGCGGGTAGACGTAATCGGTGCCGAGCAGGAAGTAGCGTTTGGCACTGCCGCCTTCTTCGCTCATCAGGTATTCAACGGCAGGGATCGCCTGCTGGTTCGGCGCAGCGCCGGTGTAGAAGACGTTTGGCGACATTTCTTCGCCTTCATATTGCACCGGGTAGAACAGCAAGCCGTTGAGTTCTTCGAACACCGGCAGTACCGATTTGCGCGACACGGAAGTCCAGCAACCAAACACCACGGCGACCTTGTCCTGGGTCAGCAACTGACGACCCTTCTCGGCGAACAGCGGCCAGTTCGAGGCCGGGTCGACCACCACCGGCTCGAGCATCTTGCCGTTCACGCCGCCCTTGGCATTGATCTCGTCGATGGTCATCAGCGCCATGTCTTTCAACGACGTTTCGGAGATCGCCATGGTTCCGGACAACGAATGCAGAATACCGACCTTGATGGTCTCGGCGGCCTGGACGGTCCAGGTCATGCCCATCGCGGCAATGGATGCCGAGAGTGTGAAAGCCTTGATCAAGCTGCGACGCTTCATTGTGCGATCTCCATGAACGTTAAAGTTTTTTATGGTTGGCAGATGCGGACTACTGAAGGTGTGTTTTGCAAGGGCTGTGCCCGGTCGGCAAAAGGCAGGGAAACGTCGTTCCAGAGCGGTTGCACGGTTCTCAAGCGCACCATGAGAGGACATGGTCAGTGGTCTGGTGCGCTGAGGTGCGTCACATTGGGGCGCGGATTTTATGAGCAACACAAATCAAATGTGGGGGCGGGCTTGATCTGTGTGAATCAGCGGCGGCGCATCAGGCCGATGAAGAACAACCCGCCAATCGCAGCGGTGGCGACGCCGATAGGAAGGTCTTCCGGAGCGATCAGTGTCCGGGCGGCGACGTCGACCCAAACGAGGAATACACTGCCGAGCACCACGCACACCGGCAGCACACGTCGGTGTTCGGCCCCGACCAGACGCCGCGCAATGTGCGGCACCATCAGCCCGACAAAACCGATCGAGCCGCTGATCGACACCAGCACCCCGGTCATCAGTGACGCAATCAAAAACACCCGCAGGCGCACGGTGCGCGCATTCAGGCCCAGGGTCACCGCCGTCTGTTCACCGGCCATCAACGCATTCAGCGGTCGCGCCATACCCAACAGCAAAATCAGTCCGAGCAACACACTGGCTGTCGGCACCGCCAGCAGCTCCCAGCGTGCCAACCCGAGCCCGCCGAGCATCCAGAACATCACCGCCGAACTGGCACGATGGTCGCCCAGGAACAGCAGTAAATTGGCAATCGCCATCATCACGAATGACACCGCCACACCGCATAACAACAAACGATCACTGTCGAGGCGACCGTGGCGACTGGCGATCATCAGCACCACCAGCATGCTCAGCAATGCACCGATAAATGCCGCGATTGGCAAGCTCAGCCGGCCAGCGATCTCACCGACATGCAGCACCACAATCACTGCGCCCAACGTCGCACCGGACGTGACGCCGAGTAAATGCGGGTCAGCCAAGGGGTTGCGCGTGACCGCTTGCAGCACCGCGCCGATCAATGCCAGGCCGGCGCCCACCAGCGCGCCGAGCAGCATGCGCGGGACGCGGATCAGCCAGACGATATACTCTTGTCCGGGGTTCCAGTCCGGCACAGCTAATCCGAACAGTTTGTACAACAGGATGCGCCACACCACGTCCACCGGCACCCGTGCCGGGCCGAAACCCAGGGACACCACGCACGACACCAGCAACAGCGCACCGAGGGCGATCAACAACAGGGCGTAGCGACGGTTGATCATTCGCCGTGGAAACCCTTGGCCAGGGTTGCGACCGCCAGCGCGTTATCGATCCCCGGCGTGGCCTGCACGTAAGGAATGACGATGAAGCGCCGGTGCTTGATCGCATCCACCGATTGCAGGGCTTTGTTGTCCAGCAGAAATTGAATCTTCTGCTCTGCGGTGACTTCGCTGTAGTCGACGATCACGATCACCTGCGGATTGCGCTCGACCACGGTTTCCCAATTGACCCGGGTCCAGCTCGCGTCGACATCCTCCAGAACATTGCGCCCGCCAGCGGCGTCGATCAGTGCTTGCGGCATGCCCAGGCGCCCCGAGGTCATGGCCCGGTCTTCGCCGCTGTCGTACAGGAAGACCCGCGGTTTTTCCGCGGGCAGGCCTTTACCAATGTCCGCCACTTGCGCCTGCATGTTGGCGATCAGGGCATTGGCGCGGTCCTGTATGTCGAAGATTCTGCCGAGGTTTCGCAGGTCGTTATAGGTGTCTTCGAGGCTGGCCGGTGGACGCTTCATCACGAAGGCGCAGGACTCGCTCAGCTCATACACATTGATGCCCAGCGGTTGCAGGGTTTGTGGCGTGAGATCGCCGCCGATACGCATACCGTAGTCCCAGCCGGCGAAGAAGAAATCGACGTTGGCATTGAGCAGGGTTTCCACCGACGGGTACTTGGCCGCCAGTTCCGGCAGGCCTTCGAGAATGCTGTGCATCTCGGGCGTCACGGCCTTCCAGCCACTGATGCCGCTGTAACCGGCCATTTGTGGTTTGAGGCCGAGGGCGAGCATCATCTGGGTCATGTTGATGTCGTGGCTGAGGGCGTGTTGCGGTGCCTGCTTGAAGGTCACCTCGCGGTTGCAGCTTTTGATTGTCAGCGGGTAACGGGTGGCTTCGGCCAATGCCTGGGTGCAGCCCAGCAGCATCACGAGAGAGAGGCCGCAGCGCAGCAGGGAACGCAAAGTCATGGTTGGGTTATCCAGGTGATTCGTGGGTAGCCGTGCAGTGGATGCTCATCGATCAGCGCTTCGACGCCGAACACATTGCGCAGCAGCGCAGCCGTCAGGACTTCTTTCGGTGTGCCGCTGGCGACGATACGACCATGGTTGATCACGTACAGCCGATCACAAAAAGCCGCCGCCAGATTGAGGTCGTGGATGCTCGCCAGGGTGCCGATGTTCAAGCGCTTGACCAGCTTCAAAAGCTCAAGCTGATAACGCGGATCGAGGTGGTTGGTTGGCTCGTCGAGTATCAGCAACTGTGGTTGCTGAGCCAGTGCGCGGGCGAGGATGACCCGCTGTTTTTCACCACCGGAGAGGGTGGCGAAGCCGTGGTTTTCGAAGCCCTTGAGACCGACAGATTCCAGGGCCTGATTGATAAGATCGCGGTCTTCAAGGGTGTCGCCATCGAACAAGCCTTTGTGCGGCGTGCGGCCCATGGCGACCACTTCCTCGACGGTCAGGCCGAAGGCGTCGGGGAACTCTTGCAAGACCACGGCGATGCGTTGCGCGCACCAGCGCGAGGATTGCTTCCAGACGTTGTGGTGATCGAGTCTGACCTCACCGCTTTGCGGTTTGCTGAAGCGCCAGGCACAACGCAACAGGCTGGTCTTGCCACTGCCGTTGGGGCCGATCAGCCCGACGAACTCACCGGCAGCCACGTGTAGCGAGGCATCACGGAGCTGGAACTGATGGTGGCAATGGCCGTGGCCCAGTGGGGACCAGGTGAGGTTTGTGAGGTTCAGCGAGGACATGCAGTGACTCTTGAGGTGATGCCAAGGGCCCCATCGCGAGCAAGCTCGCTCCCACAGGTCTTACGCAATCCCTGTGGGAGCGAGCTTGCTCGCGATGGGGCTGAGGTGATGCGCGGGGAGTTTACAGTGCCTTTCGCCCCGCGCATCTCGCCTGTTTCAAGATGAAGATGAGGCGCTTTCAGTCTGCCGGGTGAAACGCGACAGCAGTACACGATCCAGCACCCACACTACCACCAGCGAAGCGCCCACCAATGGAAAGGCCACCGCCAGGGCGAACATGATCACCATCGCGGTTTTCCATTTCGGCAGGTCATGGCGCAGCGGCGGTACGCCGAGTTTTCCTTGCGGACGGCGCTTCCACCAGATCACCACGCCACTGACGGCGCTGAGCAAAATCATCAGGCAGATCAGCAACACCACGATCTGATTGAACACACCGAACATCTTGCCTTCGTGCAGCATCACGCCGATTTCCGTGGCGCGGGCGACGGTGCCGTAGTGCTCGAAACGTACATCGGCCAGGACCTTGCCGGTGTATTGATCGATGTGCAGCGTGGCGTCATTGCGCGGGTCGTCGGCGAACACGGCGATGGTGAATACGCCGGTCGCGGTGGTCGGCAGGGTGATGCTGTAACCCGGTTCGACCTTGCGTTCGCTGGCGATGTTTTGTACGTCCTGCAGGCGGATCAACGGCGAGGCCGGGCCGGCCGACGCTCCATCGTGAGCCATGTGTTCGGCATGGTCGCCGGACATCGGCATCGGCGTGTTTTCCATGGCCCACGGCACGGTCTGGCGGGTCGCGGTGTTGAGGCTGCGCGCCTCGACATCGGACTTCGGTACGTCATCCCACATGGCCGCCGGGAACACGTTCCACACTTCGGCGTATTGCTTGCCCCAGAAGCCGGTCCAGGTCATGCCGCTGAGCAGCATCACCAGCAGCAGGGACGCGCCCCAGAACCCGGTGACGGCGTGCAGGTCACGCCACAATATGCGACCGCGACTGTTCAGGCGCGGCCACAAGATGCCTGCCGCCTGACCACGCGGCCACCACAGGAAAATCCCGGACACCACCAGCACTACGCCCCAACCGGCGGCCAGTTCGATCAGCCGATCGCCAACAGTGCCGATCATCAGCTCACCGTGAATCGCTCGGGCAATGGCTTGCAGATTCTTCTTGGCGTCTTGCTCACCGAGGATGTCGCCGTGGTAGGGGTCGACGAAAACGTTCAGCTCCTTGCCATCGTTGAGCACGACAAACTGCGCGCTACGCTCGGCGTTGACCGGCGGCAGGTATTGGGTGACCTGGCCTTGTGGGTAAGCCGTTTTCACCCGCGTCAGCAGGTCGTCGGCCGGGACGATGTGATGACCGGACGGGACGTTGAACAGGCTGCTGTACATCAGCGAATCGAGCTGCGGTTTGAACAGGTAGATGATGCCGGTCAGGGCCAGCATCACCATGAATGGCGCAACGAACAATCCGGCATAGAAATGCCAGCGC
Source organism: Pseudomonas sp. P4_C3 (assembly GCF_056402075.1). Taxonomy (NCBI): domain Bacteria; kingdom Pseudomonadati; phylum Pseudomonadota; class Gammaproteobacteria; order Pseudomonadales; family Pseudomonadaceae; genus Pseudomonas; species Pseudomonas sp. P4_C3. Next base: position 24,585 of record NZ_JBFUIC010000026.1, on the reverse strand, counting down.
CACGCCAGGTTGTAGAAGTTCACTTTGGGCTGTTTCATCGGTTGTGCTCCGCTTGGCGAATCAATTGTTTGTAAAAGATCGCAGCCTCGTTTCACTCGACAGCTCCTACAGGGCGTACGCGCTCCAATGTAGGAGCTGGCGAAGCCTGCGATCTTTTGACTTTTTTTGTTAGAAACTCATGTCCACCTTGGTCCAGAGCGTGCGCCCCGGTTCCTTGATGGCTTGCGGGTCATTGGCGGGGTAGCCGAAACCGGCGTTGCCGGCCAGGTTCAAGTGCTCGGCGTAAGCCTTGCCGAACAGGTTGTCGACGCCGCTGCTGACCTTCCAGTTGCTGTTGATCCGATAGGCACCGTTGAGGGAGAACACGCCGAAGCCCGGCGTCTTGCCGAAATCCTTGCCGACCACGTTGCCCTTGTTCTGGTCGATGCGGTTTTGCGCGGCGACCACTCTCCACAGTGCGCCGGCGCTCCAGTTGTCTTCGCTGTAGGTCAGGCCGAAACGGGCATCCAGCGGCGGCATCTGCGGCAACGGATTACCATCGCTGCTGTTCTTGCCCCAGGCGTAGGCCAGGGCCGCGTCGGCGTTCCAGTTGTCGGTGAAGTTGTAAGCGGCGCCCAGTTCGCCGCCCATGATTCGCGCGTCGATGTTTTCGGCTTGCGAGGTCGTACCCATTATTGTCGGGGTGTAGTTGAACAGGATGTAATCGCGAACCTGTCCGACGTAAGCCGAGGCCCAGGCTTCGATTTTTTCGGTCTTGTATTGCAGGCCGAAATCGAGCTGGGTGGTTTTTTCCGGTTTGATCGAATCGAAGGCATTCACCGAACCGACGGGGCCGGATTTGGGTGAAAACAGCTCCCAGTAATCCGGGAATCGCTGGGTGTGACCTATGCCTGCATACAAGGTGGTCGGGCTGTCGGCCAGGTCATGCTCGTAGCGGATGAAGCCGCTGGGCAGGGTATCGGCGCGGGTGTCGTCGGCGGTCGGATTCGGGCGGGTCATCATGCCCGAGCCGGTGGTCTGCCGATAATCCTTGGCCGAGGCGCGGTCCAGGCGCGCGCCGCTGATCAGGCGGTCACGGTCGGCGGCGTACCAGGTCAGTTCGCCGAACACACCGTAGTTATGGAAGTCGGCATCCTTGGTGTACGGCAGGTCCTTGTAGGTGTCGACCCCCATGGCGCTGCGCTGGCGATGTTCGTTGGTCTGCGCGTCGATGCCGCTGATCAGTTGCACATCGGCCCAGCGCCAGGTGGCCTTGATCCGTGCGCCGAGGGTACGGCGGTCGACGTTGGAGGCCATGGGGCCAGCCATCATCCCGGTGCCGGACGGCGTGCGCAGGGTGTAGTTGTCCATCACATGGTCGGCGTAGTTGTAGTAGACCTGCGCCTCGACCTTGTCCAGCACCTCGTCGATGTTGGATTGTTCGAAGCGCAGGCCGAGGCTTTCGCGCAGGAACTGCGAACCGTCCATGCTGCGCCCGGCGTAGCGGGCTTCACCATCGCCACGGCCGGCGGTCAGTTCCAGCAAGGTGTCGGTATTCGGCGTCCAGCCGACGGCCACGTCGCCGTTCCATTTGTCATAGCGCGACGGCACGGTGTCGTTGTTGCCGTCCTGGTAGTCGTCGGAGTGCGCGGTGTTGCCAATGACCCGCACGTAACCCGACTGACCGCCCGCTGCGGCGTCCACCAGTTTGTCGAAACGGCCGTAGGAGCCGGCCAGCACGCTGGCGTTGACCCGTGTGCCGAGTTCGCCGAAGTGCTCCGGTTCGCGGTCGAACAGGATAGTGCCAGCCGAGGAACCCGGCCCCCACAATACGGTTTGCGGGCCTTTGATTACGGTGAGTTTGTCGTAGGTTTCCGGCGAGATATAGGAAGTCGGAGCGTCCATGCGGCCCGGGCAGGCACCGAGCATCATGCCGCCGTTGGTGAGGATGTTCAGCCGCGAGCCGAACATGCCCCGCAGCACCGGGTCGCCATTGGTGCCGCCGTTGCGCACCATGGCAAAGCCCGGGATGGTCTTCAGGTAATCGGCGCCATCGCTGGCCGGCACCGGTTGGCGCGGGTCCTTGGGGTTGGTGACGATGGTCAAGGGCGAGCTGGGGGCAACGGCGGTAATCACCGTCGGGCTCAATTCTTCACTGTGACCGGCATGGTCATCGGCGAGCGCAGAGGGCGCCAGCAAGGCACCGCACAGGATCGCAGTGGCGTGCCTGAAACGAACGCCGGATTCGTTCAGGGCATAAGAGGCTTGGGCATGGCTCAAGCATGGGACAGCAGAAAACCTGGACATGACAATTTCCATCGAACAGTCGTAAACGACACGGCCGGCAGCCTGAAGCTGTCCCTGTGGGAGCGAGCTTTGGTTGTCTTGCGGACCGTGTGAGATCGGGGTGGGTGTTTACGCGATGGCGGGCGGGGCGCGGGTGCGGGCGCCGGGAAAGAAGGTTTGCCGGGCATGGCCCAAGCGTGGGGAAGGCGTGGTGAACGTGTTGACGGGTGAGATGACGAAGTTGGCGAAAGACACGCCACCGGTCAGCGCCGGGCAATTGAACAGCAGGCTGCAATAGCCGCACTTTTCCCACAGCACAGGGTGCCCCGGGGTTGGCGGGCAATGCTCGGCGGTGGCTAGCGTGGCATGGTCGGCAGGCTCCATCGCCGACATGTCCATGCTCATACCCACAGGCATGGTCATCGACATGGCGCGCGAATCCATCGGCATCGACTGAGAAATCAGCGGACCGATAAAAATCATCAGCATGGCGAACAGGCTGATCCAGCTGCCGCGTGTCAGGCTCAATGCCTGATCGCGTGACCTGGATGACCTGGCGCTAAGCGGGCGCATGGGCGTTTTCAGTTCAGGCGATTACGGCTTGTGCACGTGCGCTTGCATGGTGTCCGGCGCCTGCTTCTGCACCGCGACTTCGACCGTCACGTCACCGGACTTCTCGAAGTGCAGCGTCATGGGGAAACGCTTGCCGTCAGTGAGCAGGCTGCGGTCCTTGAGACCCAGCAACATCACGTGATAGGCCATCGGTGCGAAAGTGACCTCGCCACCGGCGGGCACTTCCACGCTCGGTACGTGCTGCATTTTCATCATGTCGCCTTGCATCACGTGCTCATGCAATTGCGCTTCGCCCGCAATGGGGGTGTCGACGCTGAGCAGGCGGTCGGCGGTCTTGCCTTCATTGTTGATCACGAAATACGCCGCAACGGTTGGCGCGTTGGGCGGCAACTCCTGGGACCACGGATGCGCGATTTCCAGTTCGCCGACTTTGTATTCGTGGGCATTGGCAAAGCAGGCAGGCAGCAGCAACGCGGCCAGAACGATAAGTTTGTTCAACATGGCAGTTCTCCGGAACGATTTAAACGCAGGTCAATCGCGAGAAAAAATCACACCAGAGGGGACGCACGGGGGTTGAGACTCGGCCATTGCTGGCGCGGTGACGGGCTGTCGAGCGAGGTGGCGGGCAGGCTTCGGTTGGATTCGAAGTGCGCGAAATACAGCTGTGGCGAATGCCCCGGCAACGCCACCAATGGCGCAGAACCCGAGCAGCACCAGCAATGCTGCATGTTGGAATGATCGTCGCTTTGCGGGGCTTTCTGCTCAAGGTCCCCGATGGCAATCGCCACCATCCTGGTGCCGCTGGAGCTGCAGAAACTGCCCCACAACAACTGTTCGGCAGGTGACTTTGCCGTTTGCGCCATCGCTCCGGACATCGGCATGGCGAGCATGTTGAACAGCACTGCGAAGCAGGCTATCCAGGCAATTGCGAGCCGTTGTCGGGACATGGGACAAATCCGTTTGGGTGGGTGATCAGGCGCGGGCTATTTAGCCTGATCAGGGCCGATAAGTAAAAAGGCGGCATGCGGTTTGGTGTCGCAGCGTAATCAGACAGCGATGGCATGCAAGCGCAGACCCAAGGCTTTCATAACTTTCATGATAGTCGCGAATTCCGGATTGCCACTACTGCTCAGCGCTTTGTAAAGACTCTCGCGCCCCAGACCGGCATCACGGGCGATTTGTGTCATGCCCTTTGCTCGGGCGATATCGTTGAGCGCTGCACGTATCAGCACGCCGTCTCCGGCATCTTCTTCAAAGCAGGCATCCAGATAAGCCGCCATTTCCTCCGGAGTTTTGAGAAACTCGACGGCATCAAAACGGGTAAATTGTTCGGCCATGATTTACTCCTCATTACCGATATTGTGTGCCATTTGAATAGCACGTTTGATATCTCGTTTTTGAGTCGACTTGTCACCCCCGATCAACAGCAAGTAAATCACCTCATCTCTGCGAGTGAAGTACATCCTGTAGCCTGGGCCGTAGTGAACGCGCATCTCATAAACCGCAGCACCTACAGATTCACAATCACCAAAATTTCCATACTCGGCTGCCCGGAGTCTGGCGATTATTCGAGCTTTGCCGATGGTGTCCCTCAGCGAGTTGAGCCAGTCAGCAAATACTTGGGATCGCTCAAATTCGATCATGTTGAATCGTATTCCTTGGGATACAGGGTGGCAAGCGGCACTTTCTTTTGGGCGAGACCATTCATCCCTGTGGATGTTGGGTGCGCTTGATTGGTTCAGGGGGGAGGCGAACTATAGGATTGAGGCCGTAGAGTCGATAGCCAGCTTCGTCTGAGAATGCTGCCAGCGGAATCGCAAGGTTTAGCAGGTCTTAGGAATAGTCCTACACTGGTAGGGCACCCAGCATATCTGCCACTGAGCCAAACTCCCGTTCCACACTTGGCAATTCGGGGCGCTTCAAGACAATCACCGGCACACCACGCTCACGCGCCACTTCCAGCTTCGGCTCGGTCGCCGTGCTGCCGCTGTTCTTGCTGATCAGCACGTCGATGTTTCGCCGCTCGAACAACTCACGTTCATCGTCGATCAGGAATGGCCCACGTGCGCCGATCACTTCACAGCGCTCGTTGCCCGGATACACATCCAGTGCGCGCAGGGTCCAGAATTGCTCCGCCGGAATTTCATCCAGGTGCTGCAGGGGCTCGCGACCGAGGGTGAACAGCGGTCGACGGAAGGGTTTCAGGGCTTCGATCAGTTCGGCCCAATCGCTGACTTCCCGCCAGTCATCCCCTGCCTGGGCTTGCCAGGCCGGACGCCGTAGCGCCCAGCAGGGAATGCCGCTCAAGCGCGCGGCGGTCGCGGCGTTCTGGCTGATTTGGGCGGCGTAGGGGTGAGTGGCATCGAGCAGCAGATCGATGCCTTCATCGCCAATGAATTGCGCCAGGCCCTCGGCACCGCCGTAGCCGCCGACGCGAACCTGGCATTGCAGGTCCGTCGGCACCCGACCGATACCGGCCAGGCTATAGATGTGCTGCGGCCCCAGCGTGCGGGCAATGACCATGGCTTCGGTCACGCCGCCTAGCAGGAGAATGCGCTTCATTGAAAGGCTCCCGCATGGCCAACGATCCCGCCCTGGCGATCGATGGCAAAGACTTCCACCTGAACCTGCGCCGGCACCACGCTGCGGGCAAAATCCAGGGCGTGCTGACAGACTGCATTACCCAGGGTGACCCCGGCTGCGGCGGCCATGGCCAGTGCCTGCTGGCTGGTGTTGGCCTCGCGGATGCTCTGCTGCAACGCCGCATCAGCGCCGACCTGTGCCGCCCATAGCGCCAGTTGCGGCAGGTCGATGCTCGAATGGCGACTGTGCAGATCCATGTGCCCGGCCGCCAGTTTGCTGATCTTGCCGAAACCACCGCACAGGCTGAGTTTTTCCACCGGTACTTTGCGCAGGTGCTTAAGCACGGCGCCAACGAAGTCGCCCATTTCGATCAGGGCGATTTCCGGYAGGTTGTAGACCCGGCGCATGGTGTCTTCGCTGGCGTTGCCGGTGCAGGCGGCGATGTGCAGGTAACCGTTGGTTTTCGCCACGTCGATGCCCTGGTGGATCGAGGCGATGTAGGCCGCACAGGAAAACGGCCGGACGATGCCACTGGTGCCGAGGATCGACAGGCCGCCAAGAATGCCCAGGCGCGGGTTCATGGTCTTCAGTGCCAGTGCCTCGCCGTTCTCGACATTGACCGTGACCTCGAAGCCGCCGCTGTAGCCGAGTTCGTCGGCCAGCCGGGCCAGGTGTTCGCTGATCATTTTGCGCGGCACCGGGTTGATCGCCGGTTCGCCGACACCCAGCACCAGCCCGGGTCGGGTCACTGTGCCGACGCCGCGACCGGCCTTGAAGCGTGTCCCGGGTTCGCTACTCAGGCGCACCTGGGAGTAGAGCAGGGCACCGTGGGTCACGTCCGGATCGTCACCGGCGTCTTTGAGTGTTCCCGCTTCGGCGCCGTCCTCGGTGAGGCGGCAGAACTCCAGGCGCATCTGCACCTGTTTGCCCTTGGGCAACACGATTTCCACCGCATCGGCCGATGTGCCATCCAGCAGCAGACGCGCGGCGGCGAGGCTGGTGGCCGTGGCGCAACTGCCGGTGGTCAGGCCGCTGCGCAGTGGTGCGGGTTGTTCGGCGGTTTCGTCACGCATCGAAGGGTTTCGTCACGTCCAGCAAGGTAATCGGCAAGGCCTGTCGCCAGGTGTCAAAGTCGCCCAGCGGTTGTGCTTGCGCGATATGAATGCGGGTCAACTCCCCGCCGTGTTGCTCGCGCCAGGTCATCAGGGTCATTTCACTTTGCAGGGTGACCGCGTTGGCGACCAGCCGGCCCCCGGGTTTGAGTTCGGCCCAGCACGTATCGAGCACGCCTTCGCGGGTGACTCCGCCGCCGATGAAAATCGCATCCGGCCGCTCCAGCCCGGCCAGGGCCAGCGGCGCACTGCCGCGAACCAGTTGCAGGCCGGGAACGCCGAGGGCATCGCGGTTGTGTTCGATCAACGTTTGTCGGCCCGCATCCGCCTCGATGGCCAGTGCGCGGCAACTGGGGTGAGCGCGCATCCATTCGATGCCGATCGAGCCGCTGCCGGCGCCGACGTCCCACAACAGTTCGCCAGGGACTGGGGCCAGGCGCGCGAGGGTGATGGCGCGCACATCGCGTTTGGTCAGTTGGCCGTCGTGCCGGAAGGCCGAGTCCGGCAGGCCGGCCAGTCGCGACAACCGCAGCGTGTTCGGCTCGGCGACGCACTCGATGGCGATCAGATTCAGGTCGGCGATCAGCGGATCGTTCCAGTCGCTGGCGATACCGTCGATACGCCGCTCGGCTTCACCGCCCAGGTGTTCCAGCACGGTGAGACGGCTAGGGCCGAAGCCACGTTCGCGCAACAGGGCCGCGATGGCGGCGGGGCTGCGGCCGTCGTTGCTCAACACCAGCAAGCGCACGCCACTGGACAAGTGGGCGTTGAGTGCGGCGAAAGGCCGGGCCACCACGGACAGTGTGACCACCTCCTGCAAGGGCCAACCCATTCGTGCAGCGGCCAGCGAGCAGGAGGACGGTGCGGGAAGCGTCAGCATCTCGGCTGCGGGGAGTTGCCGGGCGAGGCTGGCGCCGACGCCGAAGAACATCGGGTCGCCACTGGCCAGGACGCAAACAGGGTCGCCACGGTATGACAGCAGCGACTCAAGGCAGAAGGGACTCGGCCATGGCTGGCGCTCGCCGCGTATGCACGGCGGGAGCAAATCCAGATGCCGCTGGCCGCCGAAGATTTTCGCGGCGCGCAACAGCGCATGCCGGGCGTTCTTGCCCAGACCCTTGAAACCGTCTTCGCCGATGCCCACTACCGTCAGCCAGGGTGTCATGCCATTCCTCAATCACGCGTTAAACGTTGTTGGGCGGCATGATAGCGCGGGTTCCTTGAGCTGACTGCCTTCTCTTCCCGACCGGAGTCTTTTCATGCGGCGAAGTAAAGCAGGCATAATACCGCGCACTTTCGCCGTGAATCGCCTCGCCACCTGAACGGGTCCGCCTTGAACCAACGTCCGCTGTCCGCTGCCTTACGCCCCTCGGCTTGCCCGGGGTTACTGCGTATTGTCCCGGCACTGGATGGCGGTATCTGCCGGATCAAGTTGAACGGCGGTTCGATCAGCAGCGTCCAGGCCGAGGCCGTGGCGGCTGCGGCCGAGCGGTACGCCAGCGGGGCGATCGAGGCGACCAACCGGGCCAACCTGCAGATCCGCGGCATTGGTAGCGAGCAAACGGCGTTGATCGACAGCTTGCTGGCCGCCGATCTGGGGCCGCAAAACGCGGCCGGCGACGATGTGCGTAACCTGATGCTCAGCCCCGGCGCCGGGATCGACCTGYGCATGCTGTTCGACACTCGCCCGCTGGCAGCGCAGATCCTCGCCACACTGCAAGGCCACGAAGTGTTCCACGACCTCAGTGCCWAGTTCGCCGTACAGCTCGATGGCGGCGAAGACCTGGCGATGCTCGAACATCCCCATGACCTGTGGCTCTCGGCGTTTGAACAAGATGGCGAGCGACGGCTGGCGTTCGGTCTGACGGGATGCCCGACGGACAGCCCCGCCGGTTCGGTTGCGCTGGCTGACGGGTACTCTCTGGTGGTCGCGGTCCTTGAGTTGTTCCTGGAGCTGGCGCGCCCCGAGCAGACGCGGATGCGTCATTTGCTGGTCGGGTATTCGGTCGAGGACGTTCTACTTCGGTTGGCTGAGCGTGTATCGATGCAAGAGGTTGTCGGTTGGCAGCGGGTTTCGGGTTCCAGTGATGTGCACTTGGGCGCCCATCCCCAGGCCGAGCCGGGTGTTGTCTATGTGGGGGCTGTCCCGCCGCTGGGTCGGCTCGATCCGACGATGCTGCGGGGTGTGGCGCAACTGGCACGCGAGTTCGGTGATTGCAGTCTGCGCTTCACACCCTGGCAAAGCCTGCTGCTGCCTAATGTCCACGCGAAAAACGCCGCCGAGGTCATTCGGCAATTGAAATGTCTGGGCTTGCAGTGCGAAGCCGATCAGCCATTGTCCCGGTTGATCGCCTGCACCGGTTCCAACGGTTGCGCCAAGGGGTTGGCCGAGACCAAGGGTGATGCCCTGAAATTGGCCGAATTGCTGCAGCGTCACGGACAAGCGCCGAACGTACATTTGAGCGGTTGCCCGCGTTCCTGCGCCGCCGCGCATACGGCGCCCGTCACCTTGCTGGCCGTGGCCCCCGGTCACTACGATCTCTATTTACGCGATGCAGCGCAGCCGGGTTTCGGCGCGCTGCACGCACGCAACCTTACTATTGAAGCGGTCGCGGCCTTGCTCGACGCCCGCTCACGGAGCCCCATCGATGCTTGATTACATCCGCGACGGTCAGGAGATCTATCGCAACTCCTTCGCGATCATTCGCACCGAGGCCAACCTCGACCGAATCCCGGCTGATCTGGAGAAACTCGCGGTCCGTGTGATTCACGCCTGCGGCATGGTCGATGCCATCGACGGTTTGCAGTTTTCCGAAGGTGCAGGCAAAGCCGGGCGTGATGCACTGGCGGCCGGCGCGCCGATTTTGTGCGATGCGCGGATGGTCTCCGAAGGCGTGACCCGCGCGCGCCTGCCGGCGAACAATGCGGTGATCTGCACCTTGCGCGATGAGAGCGTTCCAGAGCTTGCCCGTGAATTGGGCAATACCCGCTCAGCCGCTGCGCTGGAGTTGTGGCGTCCGCATCTGGAAGGCAGCGTGGTGGTCATCGGCAACGCACCGACGGCCCTGTTCTATTTGCTGGAAATGCTCGACGCCGGTGCGCCGAAACCGGCGTTGATCCTCGGTTTTCCAGTAGGCTTCGTCGGCGCCGCCGAATCCAAGGCAGCGCTGGCGGCCGACAGCCGTGGCGTGCCTTTTGTCATCATGCAAGGTCGCCTGGGCGGTAGCGCCATGGCCGCCGCCGCCGTCAATGCCCTCGCCACGGAGATCGAATGATGCAGCAACCTGGACGTTTGATCGGCCTCGGCGTCGGCCCCGGTGATCCGGAACTGATTACCGTCAAGGCCCTGCGTTTGCTGCGCGAGTCGCCGGTGGTGGCGTACTTCGTCGCCAAGGGCAAGAAAGGCAACGCTTTCGGCATCATCGAAACGCATCTGCAAGAAGCGCAGAATCTGTTGCCACTGGTGTACCCGGTGACCACCGAAGCCTTGCCGGCGCCGCTGTCCTACGAACAAGTGATCAGCGACTTCTACGATGACGCTGCCGAAGAACTGGCCACGCATCTCGACGCAGGCCGTGATGTCGCGGTGATCTGCGAGGGTGATCCGTTCTTCTACGGCTCCTACATGTACCTGCACGACCGGCTCGCCGAACGTTATCAGGCTGAAGTCGTGCCCGGTGTGTGCTCGATGCTCGGCGGCGCCTCGGTGCTCGGTGCACCGCTGGTGTATCGCAATCAGAGTCTGTCGGTGTTGTCCGGTGTGTTGCCGCACGACGAACTCAAGCGTCGCCTGGCCGATGCCGATGCGGCGGTGATCATGAAACTGGGGCGCAACTTTCCCAAGGTCCGCCAGGTGCTGGAAGAACTCGGCCTGGCCGAGCGTGCGCTGTACGTCGAACGCGCGACCATGGCCAATCAGAAGATCGTGCCGCTGGATCAGGTCGAGCCGATGTCTTCACCGTACTTCTCGTTGATCATCGTTCCCGGCGAAAGGTGGCAAGGCTGATGACTCGTCCAGTTCCGGCGATTGTCATTCTCGGCAATGGCAGCCTCGCTACCGCACGCAGCATTCAGCAGGTGTACCCCGAAGCCCTGATCCATGGCCTGGCCGAACGGGTCGAAGGCGCGGATCGGGTCTATCACGAATTCGGTGCGACCCTGCGCGAGCTCTATCAACAGGGCACGCCGATCATTGCCCTGTGCGCGGCCGGGATCGTGATCCGCACGCTGGCGCCCTTGTTGCTGGAAAAAGGCGCCGAGCCACCGGTATTGGCGGTGGCCGAAGACGGCAGCGCCGTGGTTCCACTGCTGGGTGGTCTCGGCGGGGTGAATGTGATGGCGCGGGAAATTGCCGTCGCACTGGAAGTTTCTGCGGCGATCACCACCAGCGGTGAGTTGCGTTTCGGCACGTGCCTGCTCAACCCGCCCAGCGGCTATGCCCTGGGCGATCTGGAACTGGGCAAGCGTTTTGTCTCCGATTTGCTCGCCGGGGAAGCGGTGCGAATTGAGGGTGAGGCCCCTTGGCTGGCGCGGGCGCAGTTGCCCGAAAATGCGCAGGCCCGATTGGCGGTGCATGTCAGTCATGTCGAGCGGGCACCTGCTGCCAACGAACTGTTGATCTACCCACGCAATGTGGCGGTCGCTGTGGATACTGGCCTGGTGAATGTCGCGGCGGCGGTGCGCGAGGCATTGCATCAGGGAAAAATCGCCGTGCAGTCGCTGGCCTGTCTGTTGGCCGCCGATACGGAAATGGCCAGTCCGGCGTTGCGTGAGGCAGCGCTTGAATTGGGCGTGCCGTTGCGTTTTGCCGGCGCTGAGAAGGCGCTTGGCGAACGTCTGCGTACTGCCATAGGCCAGCCATTTTCCATGCTTGGTAGCGACACCGTTGCCATTGCGGTGGCAGAGCAGCCGCTGGCCCCATTGCAAATCGGCCGCCCGCGTGGACGGCTGGCGGTGATCGGCCTCGGGCCAGGTGCTGCTGAACTGATGGTGCCGGCAGTGAAGGCTGAACTGGCACGCGCCAACGATGTATTGGGCTACGAAACCTATGTACGCATGGCCGGGCCGTTTCGCGCCGACCAGGTGCTGCATTGCACCGACAACCGTGAAGAGATGCAGCGCGCCCGTCACGCTTTCGAACTGGCGGCCCAAGGGCGTTCGGTGGTGGTGGTTTCTTCAGGGGATCCGGGGGTTTTCGCCATGGCCGCGGCGGTGTTGGAAGCGCTGCACGAATCCACCGACGTCCATTGGCACAACGTCGATCTCGAGATTTTGCCGGGGGTTTCCGCCTCGCTGGCGACAGCCGCCCAGGCGGGTGCGCCGCTGGGGCATGACTTCTGCGTGCTGTCGCTGTCGGATAACCTCAAGCCATGGGCAATCATCGAGAAACGCCTGGACCTGGCCGCGCAAGCCGACCTGGCCCTGGCCTTTTACAACCCGATCTCGCGTTCGCGGCCATGGCAGTTGGGCCAGGCCCTGGACATCGTCGCCCGGCACCGGGTGCCACAAACACCTGTCGTGTTGGGGCGGGACATTGGCCGGCCGGGTCAGACACTGCGCGTTACGACCCTCGGCCAATTGACCCCCGACCAGGTCGATATGCGCACGATGGTATTGATCGGCTCATCCTTGACCTGTGTTTTTCCGCGGGTCGGCGGCGGTGATTGGGTTTACACGCCGCGCTGGTACCCAAGCAAGCCAGTCACCTGAGTGAAAGCGGCTTTGCTCAAAGGTCGCTGATGTTCAAGGCAACAACTAACGATAGGGCCTGCGATTGACGAAAGTTGTCGCTGGCCTTTTTATTTTCTAATAGTTCCTGAAATAAGTTCTGAGTGTTTTTACTTTGACCGATTCAACTCTGCGCTTTAGTTTCAGCAGGTCGCATGAGGCGGCTTATTGATTAAATGGAGATTTAAATGGTCGATGTAAAAGATTACTCAGTGGCTCAAGTCGCATTTGATGATGCCATGCAGGATAAGTATTTCGAAGGCATTGCGGCAGAACTGAAAAACGTCGCACCACGGGGGCGGACCAAGCGTTCCACCTCGATCCTGRGCKCAGCATCGAGTGATTCGYCGGCGCAAGGTGTKGGGRCTTCGGTAGTAGGGCCCTCGCTGGTGGTATTCGACCAGGCGCTTTCGGAGGAAGACATGCAGGATGCGCTGGACTGCCAGCAGTTTGCTGAGGCGGTGGTCCGGCGCCTGCCCAAGGGAACCAGCAACGAAGAGCGGTACCATAAGTACAACGAGGCATTGATGGCGGTAGGTTGGGTGACGGAAAGCCTCACCTACAAGAAATACGTCAGCAAACAGCTCACCATCACGATGAATGAGGCGGTGTTGCAGGTACTGGAGACCGTCATTTCCAGAGGTACGAGCAGCGTCCTGAACTTGGTGGCGTCGGGTTTCAGCAAGCTTAAAGGCGATAAGGACGCACTGAAGATTGTCGATGCCGGCAGCAAGAAAAACGAGGTCATCAGTTTCAAGGCTGTGCCCTTCATTGCGACGCCAGGCGGTGGCATGTCCATGTTGATGGGCGGCCTTGACTTGGTGGACAAGGAATACAACGGCAACTTTTTATTCGTGACTTACAAGACCCAAGGGTTGCAGATTTTCCAGGGGGCCGGTGTGCGCAAGTTCAATCGACGAGCATTCAAGCGAATGAAAGACAAACTGCATGCCTATATCGATCAATTTGCCGATGGTCTTTTCAAACAGGTGGCAGGTCAATAAGGCGGGCAGGCTTTTATCGATGTAATCGATTAAAGTACTGGCTGTAAGGGGGTAAATATGCCTGCGTCTGTTAATGCTGTCGTAGTGGGTGGTTGCCTGTTGTCCTTTACCCAGAGGGTAAGTTCGCAAGACCAGGAGGATATACAGGACTGCCTGTTGTACGCGGAACTGGCGGCCAATGAGAAATACCCGGGCCAGGTGTCGAGGAAGGTCTGGTTCGACTATTTTCAAGGGCGATTGCTCAAGGCGGGATACACGCTCAAGACCATCGTTCCGGCCGAGCCGATCCTGGTCACGAGTGTCCGACAATTGCTCAGCGCCAGTTATAGCGTGATTGGCCGCTTGGGCGTGGAGAGCTTGGGCCAGCTCCTCGAGGACACCTATCAGGCGTTGCGGCTGGATGAGTTTGCCTGGAACTTCTTTCGCGGCAATGTCGCCAATGGCGGCTCGGGCATCCTCAAGTGCGCGCCTTGCGAGCGGCTCGCCTCGGGTGAAGTGGTCGTCTGCCTGCTTGGCTTGCGCTACATCGCGACCGTGATTGAACGCGACTTTTTCCTGTGGAGCGAGTTCAATCGAGAGCTGGCAATCATTCCCAATGGCGGGGTGTTTGTGTTCAACCGACGGGTGTTTGAAAACTACCGTAAACGGGTCCACGAAAAAATCGAAGCTTATTCGAACAAGGTGTTCGTGCGCAAACTCCAGTCCTGACTGAAAGGCTTTACACACAATAAAAAGGCAAGGCCCTGTGATTGATGCACAGGGCCTTGTTTTCGGGGTTGGACAAGCCGTCGCTTCAAGGCACCAGGTAACCCTTGACTCCGGTGAAGATGATCTGCGCCGCCAGCGCGCACACAAACAATCCCATCAACCGGCTGACTATCTGTAAGCCCTGATCGCCGAGAATGCGTTCGATGCGGCTGGACAGATAAAGCACCACCCCCACGGTGAAGCTGGCAAGGGCAATGCTGACAATGGCGGTGAGTTTGTCGTCCCAGTGCGGCTGGCTCACGCCCATCACGAGTAAGGCACCGATGGTGCCGGGGCCGACCGTCAGCGGAATGGTCAGCGGGACAATGGTCACATCCTGCTGCACGTTGTCGGTCTGTACCGCCGATTTGCCTTGTGCCATCCCTAGTGCCGAGATGAACAGGACACTGCCTGCGCCGATGCGGAATGCGTCCACGGTGATGCCGAAAACACTGAAAATCACTCGGCCGAACAAGTACAGCAGAACACTGGAGACCAGGGTGGCGACCGCTACTTTCCAGGCCAGCCGACGCTGTTCCTTGCGCGAATAACCACGGGTAAGGCTGATGAAGCAGGACAACACGAAGAATGGGCTGTAGAGCACCAGCATCTTCAGGTAAACGCTGAACAACACATGGAGCATGGTGCCGGGCTCACTGGCGAGGGAAGTCGAGGGGGAGTCTATCAGGGGTTGCGCAGTCTGTCGGCTCAGGACGTTTGGGTCGTTGCGCGATTCTGCTGGTCACGCTGGGCGACCCAGTGCTCGATCAGTTCGCGCAGCTGCGACAGTTCCACCGGTTTGGCCATGTGCCCGTCCATGCCGGCCTGCCGCGCACGTTCTTTGTGTTCGGCCAGGATATGGGCGGTCAATGCCACCACGGGGGTTCGGACCCGCTGGTTGCTGACTTCCCAGGCACGCAATTGCTGGGTGGCCGAGAAGCCGTCGAGGATCGGCATTTCGCAGTCCATCAGCACCAGGTCGTAACGCTGGGCTTTCATCGCTTGCAAGGCTTCTTCGCCGTTGCAGGCAGTATCCGGTTGCAGGTTGAGCTTGCTCAGCATGCCGCGGATCACCTTGGTCGAGATGCTGTTGTCTTCGGCCACCAGAATGCGGAAGTCGCAGGGGACCTTGACCGGCAGGACCTGGCCGCTTGGCACGGGCTGGGTAGCGACGAGACCTTTGTTGCGTTGGGTCAGTTCGTCGGCCAGAGTGGTCTTGAGGGTGTAGCCGGCTACCGGTTTGGCGAGGATGCGCTTGATCCCGGAATTGCGCGCAATGATCTTGCTCGGTGCGTTGCTGATGCCGGTGAGCATGATCAGCAGGATGTCGTGGTTCAGGCTCGGGTCTTCCTTGATCTTGGCCGCCAGTTGCATGCCGGTCATGCCGGGCATGTTCTGGTCCAGCAGGACCACATCGAAGTAATCACGCAAATGAGCCTTGGTGCGCAGTAGTGCAAGCGCTTCCTTGCCGGAAGGCGCAGCGCTGACGTTCAGGCCCCAGGCGCTGCATTGCTGCACCAGTACCTTGCGACAGGTGTCATTGTCGTCCACCACCAATACCCGCGCACCTTGCAGAGGGCCGTCGAGGTCGGAGGTCGGGTGTTCGAGGCGATCCGGGTCCAGCGGCAGGGTCAGCCACAGCGTGCTGCCCTGGTTGCTGCCGCTCTTGATCCCGAACTCCCCTTGCATCAAGCGGATCAGCTGGCGGGCAATCACCAGCCCCAGGTTACCGCCCGGATGGGTGGCCGAAAGGAAATGCCGGCTGTGCAGTTCGGCGTGCATCAGGGCGTCTCGTTCTTCGGCGTCCATGGGCTCGCCGCTGTCCTGCACGGCAATACGCAGGCGTGGTTTGTTGTTGCGCTCGTCGAGCGCCACGACGATCAGGATTTCGCCTTCATCGGTTTTTTTCAGGGCGTTTTCCAGCAGGCTCAACAGGGTCTGGCGCAAGCGTGTCGGGTCACCGCTGATCACCCGCGGCACTTGCGGCTGGATGAAGCTGATCAACTCGACGTTTTGCTGCTCGGCCTTGGCGCGGAAGATGCTCAGGCAGTCTTCGATCAGCGCGTTGAGGTCGAACTGCACATCGTCCAGCTCGATCTGCCCGGACTCGAGTTTTGAAATGTCGAGAATTTCGTTGATCAGTGTCAGCAGCTCGTTGCCGGCGCTGTGGATCGTCTGCACATAGTCGCGTTGCTTGACCGAAAGCGGCGTGCCCAGCAGCAGCTCGGTCATACCGAGGACGCCGTTCATCGGTGTGCGGATCTCATGGCTGATTTTCGCCAGGAACTCGGCCTTGGCGTTGATCTCGGCGTTGCTGGCCGCCAGGTCACGGCTGATGCTGAAACGGTCTTCGGTGATGCGGCGCTGGCGCTCGCTCAATGCAATGCTCATCAGCAGGCCGCTGATGCAGATGAACACCAGCAAGGTGGTGAGCAGGCCATGGGGCTCGATCAGGGTCAGCCCCAACAGGGCGGGCAGGATGATCAGTGTCCCGAGGTTGAACACCACCATGGCCACCACGAAGAGGCGAGCCGGGCGATAACCTTTTTGCCAGTGATAGACGCTGATGAACAGCATGGTCAGGCCTGCCAAGGCTACCAGGCCGTAGGTAATGAAGTTCAGCGGCAAGGTATTGACGAACAGCAGCATCAGGCCGCAGATGGTGATGAGCAGGATCTCGCCGAGCAGCAACCGGTTCAGCGGGTGCGGCCCGAGCGGGGAGAAGAAGCGATAGGCAAGCATCAGACCGCAGGGCGCCGTCATTAACAATGCCAGGTAAGCCCCCGGCGTTTGCAGTGCATGCCAGTCCGGCAGCCAGGGACCAGCGAGGTTCAGCAACAGCAGCAGGCTGAGCATCAACAACCCTTCGCACGTCGCCAACCAGAGGGCGCTGTGCGAGCGGGTGTAGGTGTAGCGGATGAGATTGTGCAGGATCAACATGGCGATGCAACCGAAAAGCAGGCCATAGATCAGCGTCTGGTTCTGGTTGGCAGCCGCGAGGATCGCCGATTGCAGGGTGATATAGGGGCGTAACTGGTGGTCGGAGGTCAGTCGCAGGTAAACGTCGAGGGGGGTGTCGCTTTGCGGCAGGGCCAGCATGAAGTCGCTGCTGGGCAATGGTCGCTCGGATTGCGGCTGTTCGTTGCCCGTGCTGGATTGATCGATCAGCTTGTCGCCGTCCAGCACGTACATGTTGAACTGGCGCAGGTCAGGCGCGAACACTCGCAGCAACTGTTCGTGGTTACCCGGCGCAAGCCTGAATCGCAACCATAACGCGCCATCGGGTTCGGCCGCGGTAATGCGGTCGAGTTCGATAGGGCTGAATTGATTGGTATAGCGTGCGGAACGGATGTCGCTCAGTTGCAAGTCGCCCTGTTCGTCGAGCAATACCGCCCAGCCACTGCCTTGCGTGGCCTGGGCCGGTAGCATGCAGAGCAAGGTCAGCAAAGTGACGGTCAAGCTTATGGCAATCCTGAGCCAGCGCACGGCGAAATCCCTTCGTTAGGTTGATGCCAGAATATAACGATGCGCGACGCCGGAACAGCCAGGCAATAAACCGTGTTCATTGCCTGGCGCGGTGTTTACCTTATTCCTGATTTTCGCCACGCTCGCGGGCAATGGCACGGTAGCCAATGTCCTTGCGATAGAAACAGCCTTCCCAGTCAATCGACGCCGCCAGTTTGTAAGCCTGCTGCTGTGCAGCGTCGACGCTGGCGCCCATGGCCGTGGCACAAAGCACTCGACCACCGGCCGTTACGACTTGACCGTCCTTGAGCGCAGTACCGGCGTGGAAGACTTTGCCTTCCAGTGCAGCTGCCGCATCCAGGCCGTTGATGGCCACACCTTTGGCGTAGTCACCAGGATAGCCGCCTGCGGCCAGCACGATACCGACGCTCGGACGTGGATCCCATTGCGCTTCGACCTTGTCCAGCGCCTGCGCCAGAGCCGCTTCGACCAACAGCACCAGGCTCGACTGCAAGCGCAGCATCACCGGCTGGGTCTCAGGGTCGCCGAAACGGCAGTTGAATTCGATGACTTTTGGGTTACCAGCCTTGTCGATCATCAGGCCGGCGTACAGGAAGCCAGTGTAGACATTGCCTTCCTCGGCCATGCCGCGCACGGTCGGCCAGATCACCAGGTCCATGACGCGCTTGTGCACGTCGGCGGTGACCACTGGTGCCGGGGAGTAAGCCCCCATGCCACCGGTGTTTGGACCGGTGTCGCCGTCACCGACGCGTTTGTGGTCCTGGCTGGTGGCCATCGGCAGCACGTTCTTGCCGTCGACCATGACGATGAAGCTGGCTTCTTCGCCGTCCAGGAATTCTTCGATGACCACGCGCGAACCCGCATCGCCAAAGGCATTGCCCGCCAGCATGTCGCGCACGGCGTCTTCGGCTTCAGCCAGGGTCATGGCGACGATCACGCCTTTGCCGGCGGCCAGGCCGTCGGCCTTGATCACGATCGGAGCGCCTTTTTCACGCAGGTAGGCCAGGGCTGGCTCGATTTCGGTGAAGTTCTGGTAGTCGGCAGTCGGGATCTTGTGGCGAGCCAGGAAGTCCTTGGTGAAGGCTTTCGAACCTTCCAGCTGTGCAGCGCCGGCGGTCGGACCGAAGCAATCGAGGCCGCGGCTGCGGAACAGATCCACAACACCGGCAACCAGCGGCACTTCAGGGCCAACGATGGTCAGGGAAACGTTTTTCTCGGCAAAGTCTGCCAGTTGCTCAAGCGCCAGTACATCAATGGCGACGTTCTCGCACTTGGCTTCGATGGCGGTACCGGCGTTGCCCGGAGCCACGAACACCTTCTGCACGCGCGGATCCTGAGCCACTTTCCAGGCCAGGGCGTGTTCACGGCCACCGCTGCCAATGATCAAAACATTCATTTCAAAAACCTCGGATGACGCTAATTCTGTTTTAGAACCTAAAGCGCTTCACGCTGTAGGAGGTTGCAATGACGCCGGTAGATGCAAGGCGGAGCCCACCTCGATGAGCGGAGTTGCCTTCTGGCAATGAGCATCATCGAGGTGGGCTCCAACGCAGCAGATGCCGGCGTCAGTGCGACCGTTGCCGTATTAGTGACGGAAGTGGCGCATGCCGGTGAATACCATCGCGATGCCGGCTTCGTCGGCAGCAGCAATCACTTCAGCATCACGCATTGAGCCGCCTGGTTGGATCACGGCAGTCACGCCCGCCTTGGCCGCACTGTCCAGACCGTCGCGGAACGGGAAGAAAGCGTCGGAAGCCATCACCGAACCGGCTACCTGCAAGCCAGCATGTTCGGCCTTGATCGCGGCGATACGTGCCGAGTTCACGCGGCTCATCTGGCCGGCGCCGACACCGATGGTCTGGCGGTTCTTGGCGTAGACGATGGCATTGGACTTCACGTACTTGGCGACTTTCCAGGCGAAGATCAGGTCGTTGATTTCCTGTTCGGACGGTGCGCGCTTGGTGACCACTTTCAGGTCGTCGGCGCCGATCATGCCGATGTCGCGGCTCTGTACCAGCAGGCCTCCGTTGACGCGCTTGTAGTCCCAGGCCGCCGCGCGGTCAGCCGACCACTCGCCGCAGGCCAGCAGACGTACGTTGGCTTTGGCGGCGACGATGGCGCGGGCTTCTTCGCTGACCGATGGAGCGATGATCACTTCGACGAACTGACGTTCGACGATGGCCTTGGCGGTCTCGGCGTCCAGTTCGCGGTTGAAGGCGATGATGCCGCCGAAGGCGGATTCGGTGTCGGTGGCGTAGGCCAGGTCGTAGGCCTTGCGGATGCCGCCTTCGGCATCAGGGCTGACAGCCACGCCGCACGGGTTGGCGTGCTTGACGATCACGCAAGCCGGCTTGACGAAGCTCTTCACGCACTCCAGCGCGGCATCGGTGTCGGCCACGTTGTTGTACGACAGTTCCTTGCCTTGCAGTTGGGTCGCGGTGGCGATGCCGACTTCGGCAGGCTTGGCCTCCACGTAGAACGCCGCGCTCTGGTGCGGGTTCTCGCCGTAGCGCATTTCCTGGGCCTTGATGAACTGGCTGTTGAAGGTGCGCGGGAACTCGCTGCGACCTTCTGTGCTGAGGGTGTCAGCAGCCTGGTTCACGGTGCCCATGTAGTTGGCGATCATGCCGTCATAGGCGGCGGTGTGCTCGAAGGCCTTGAGCATCAGGTCGAAACGCTGAGCGTAGGTCAGGCCGCCGGCCTTGAGGTTTTCCAGGACGCGGGCGTAATCGCTGGCGTTGACCACGATGGCCACATCCTTGTGGTTCTTGGCAGCGGAACGGACCATGGTCGGGCCGCCGATGTCGATGTTTTCGATGGCGGTCGGCAGGTCGCAACCTGGCTTGTTGATGGTGGCTTCGAACGGGTACAGGTTGACCGCAACCAGATCGATCGGCTTGATGCCGTGCTCGTTCATGATGGCGTCGTCGATACCGCGACGACCGAGGATCCCGCCGTGGATTTTCGGGTGCAGGGTCTTCACCCGACCGTCCATCATTTCGGCAAAGCCGGTGTAATCAGCGACTTCCACTGCGGCAACGCCGTTGTCCTGCAGCAGCTTGAACGTCCCGCCGGTGGAGAGGATCTCGACGCCCAGGGCTTCAAGCTCCTTGGCGAATTCGAGGATCCCGGTCTTGTCGGAAACGCTGATCAAGGCGCGGCGGATCGGCAGGCGGGTAGTCTGGTCGGTCATCTCAATTTCCATCAAAAGCAAAGGAAGTCAGCAAAAAAGGCGACCGGTTTACGCGGGCGCCTTTCTGGTTTGATTGAATGCTTACAGCAAATCGTACTGCTTGAGTTTCTTGCGCAGCGTGCCTCGGTTCAGTCCGAGCATCTCGCTGGCCTTGGTCTGGTTGCCCTTGACGTAATTCATCACGCACTCGAGCAGGGGAGCCTCGACTTCGGAGAGCACCAGGTTGTACACATCCGTGACGGCAGCGCCCTCAAGGTGGGCGAAATAATTGTGCAGCGCCTTCTCGACACTCCCGCGAAGGGTCTGGCCTTCTTCGCTTGGCGTATTGAGGTGCTGTTTCAAATTTACGTTGTCGCTCACGGGTGTTGTTCCACTCACTAAAGTCTCGGTCATCATCGTCATGCGGCCACCCACTCTCCGTCCCCTGTCAGGCTCTTGTAACGCTCGGCGAAAAACGCCCGAACGTTGGCGCATTGTGTATCCGTACCATCCAAACGATTGAAGTGGGCGCGAAACTCCCTGGCGCCCGGCAGGGTTGCGAGATACCAGCCCACATGCTTTCGAGCAATGCGCACACCCATGACATCGCCATAGAAGGCGTGCAGGGCGGCCAGATGCTCTAGCAGAATGCGTTCCACCTCGATCAGTTCCAGCGCCGGGAGCTTCTCGCCGGTACGCAGGAAATGGTCGATCTCGCGAAAAATCCATGGCCGCCCCTGGGCAGCCCGGCCAATCAACAAACCATCGGCACCGGTCGCGTCGAGCACGTACCGGGCTTTTTCCGGCGAATCGATATCGCCGTTGGCGAAGACCGGAATCGACACCGCCTGCTTGATCGCGGCAATGGTGTCGTACTCGGCAACACCTGTGTACAGGTCGGCACGGGTGCGGCCATGCACCGCCAGCGCCGTAATGCCTGCCTGCTCGGCGATCTTTGCCACCGTCAGGCCATTCTTGTTGTCCCGGTCCCAACCGGTCCGGATCTTCAGGGTAACCGGCACATCGACCGCAGCCACGACGGCCTGCAGGATCTCGGTTACCAGGGATTCATCCTTCAACAGTGCGGAACCGGCAGCCTTGTTGCAGACTTTTTTTGCCGGACAGCCCATGTTGATATCAATAATCTGTGCGCCCATTTCAACGTTGGCACGGGCGGCGTCCGCCAGCATCTGCGCGTCCCCACCGGCGATCTGTACCGAGCGTGGCTCGGGATCACCTTTGTGGATCATGCGCATGCGCGACTTGCGGGTGTTCCACAAACTCATGTCGCTGGTGACCATTTCCGAGACCACTAGTCCCGCGCCCAAGCGCTTGCACAGCTGACGAAAGGGCTGGTCGGTGACGCCCGCCATGGGGGCGAGAATCAAGCTGTTATGTAATGTGTATGGACCGATGCGTACCGCCGACATAGGACTTCCCTGTTGTGGGGCCGGATCATGGGAGTTCGAAAAAGGGTTGGCATGATACCCGCTCTCGATGACTGGATAAAGGCTGAATTGAACAAATTCTGAACAGTTATTCTGTTATTACCCGTGGTTTGGTTTGCCGGGTGGATTCAGAAAGCCGACGTCAATCGGGGAGCGATGGAGCGTTTCACTCCGGAGAGTGGAAGCTCAGACTGTAGTTCACGGCCTTGGCGCCGGGGTCGAGAATGTCCAGGGCGATGTGGATCGGCGTTTGCGGAGGCATTTCCGCCATGCCTTCGAGATCGCCATTGAGGTACTCGCCGGGTTTGAAGCGGCGACTGGCGATCAGGTGGCCATTGAGATCGGCGAAGCGCAGTTCCAGCAGCGGGAAGGGCTGGGAGAAGGGCGCGCGGTTATAGATGATCGCATCGACCACCAGGGCGCCATTGAACTCGGGATGGCTGCGCACCACCAGGTTGCTGCTCTTGATTTTCGCTATGTCGACCTTGGAGGGCACGGTGCAGCCGATTTGCGGGCACAGTTGCTGGAACCACGGGCGAAATTGATCCTGCCGCGCCAGTTCGTCGAAATGGTAGGCGATGTACTGGCCGGCGAGGGCGCCAGCGGCAATCAGCACCAGCAGCAACCACAACAGCCGTCGGCCCCAGGGCGAGCGGCGTTTTTGCCAGTCCAGTTGCAGCGGGTCGTCGGTCAGATCTTGCAGCACTTCGGCACGCACGCCCGGCTCGCTGCGTTCACGCCGCTTGCGCAGCGGTTCGATCGAGGGCAGGTCGTCRTCGATTTCGTTCTCGTCGGCGGCCGACAGGCGTTCGTGGCTCAGCGGCGCATCGAGCGGGTCGTTCAGGCGCAGCTGGGGTGGTTGCTGCTCGTCGTCGAGATCAACCGGTTCCAGGGACAGCGAAGGTTCGGTGCGCGAGGCTTTTCTCGGTTCGACCGTCGGCTCTGGCGATTCAAGGCTGTCGAGTGGTTCGTCGAGTTGCGCACGATCGGCCGCCGACTCACTGAACAGGCTGTCGGACCACGGCTCCTCGTCATCCTGCCCGGTGCTGTCACGACGGGCGCTCAGCGAGTCGTCGCGATGGCGGCCGAGCTCGGTGGTCGGCTGGATCTCCCTCTGTTCGAGCCGGGCGAGTTCTTCGTCGAGGTCGAGACTGTCCAGGTCCAGTTCGGTGGCGCTCCATTGCTTTTGGCTGATGGCGCGCGGCGGCGCTGCTTCGAGGGGCTGCGCAGGCTGCTCAGGCGGGAGCGGCTTCGCTGCCGGTGGTTCCTTGCCGGCCTGCTCAAGCAGCTGCCTGGCGGCATTGAACACCTGCAGGCAGGAGCCACAGCGAACCACACCACGCGCCACGCTCAACTGGGCATGGCTGACGCGGAAGCTGGTTTGGCAATGCGGGCACTGAGTGACGAAGCTATCGGTCATGCGGCGATCCGGATTATGCAGACGGCCATTCTAGCGCCGACGGCCAGTGATGCGCACCCAGCCATCGCGATTGGCGATCGGGTCCAGATCGAAGTCCTTGGCGTAGGCGGCTGCGACTTCGTCGCCCTGTTCGGCGAGGATGCCCGACAGCGCCAGGCGACCGCCGGACTTGACCAGGCCGGACAACTGCGGCGCCAGTGAGACCAGCGGGCCGGCGAGAATGTTGGCCACCAGCACGTCAGCCTGAACCTGTGGCAAGTCTTGCGGCAGATACAGCGGGAAGAGCTCTTCGGCAATGTTGTTGCGTCCGGCATTGTCGCGTGAGGCTTCCAGTGCCTGCACGTCGATATCGGTGCCCACGGCCTCTCTGGCGCCGAGCAACAGCGCGGCAATCGCCAGAATCCCCGAACCGCAACCGAAGTCCAGCACGTTGCAGCCTTTCAGATCCTGACCGTCGAGCCATTCCAGGCACAGCGCGGTGGTCGGGTGGGTGCCGGTGCCAAACGCCAGGCCCGGGTCCAGCAGCAAATTCACGGCATCCGGTTCCGGCGCGGCGTGCCAGCTCGGCACGATCCACAGGCGCTGGCCGAAACGCATTGGCTGGAAACCGTCCATCCAGCTGCGTTCCCAGTCCTGATCTTCGATCACTTCGCTGTGGTGCTCGGGCAGCGGGCTGCCGGTCAGCAGCTCCAGATGGGCCAGTACCGGGCCTGGCTCGGTGCCACCTTCGAACAGGGCCAGCAGGTGCGTGTGGGACCACAGCGGCGTGGTGTTGAGTTCTGGCTCGAAGATCGGCTGATCTTCGGCGTCCATGAAGGTCACCGACACGGCGCCCACTTCAAGGAAAGCGTCTTCATAGGTTTCGGCTTGTTCTGGGCTGATGGCGAGACGTACTTGCAGCCAAGGCATGGCGGGCACCTTTGAAAAATGTTGATTGCAGCCTGGCGGGCTGCGAGAGGGGCACAAGTTTACGCGAGCGCGGCTCAGAAGACGACCATGGCCGAAGATCAAAAGATCGCAGCCTTCGGCAGCTCCTACAGGGGAATGC
>NZ_JBFUIC010000025.1:0-37560 GCF_056402075.1 Pseudomonas sp. P4_C3 | reverse complement strand
GCCCATCACCACATGACCGATACGTTCGGCGTCACAACCACTGCGCTGCAGGGCGGCGCTGACCGCGGTCGTGGCCAGTTCGCATGGCGGGGTATCTTTGAGCGTACCGCCGAAGGAACCGATTGCAGTTCTGACAGCGCTGACGATATAGACTTCGGGATTAGGCATAGGAGACTCCGGTGGCATTGAGATCCAACTGATGCGTAGACTGCGCACGCTATGGCGGCGCACTGCCCAGGCGTGGGGTAGTCTAGGGAGCCGATGAACACTGGCCTATGCCGAAAATTACTGATTTGGCTGATACTTTTTGCAACCCCCAGGCAACTGACCCGCAGCGAGCGAGCGTTATGCAAGAGAAGGATTCAGTGGCCGTGTATTTTGCCCGTGCAGCGCTTTACGGGCTGCACGGGCAACCCGAGCGGATTGCGGTGGTACTGGCCGCGGCGGGTATTCCCGAACAGCAACTGAGCGACAAATCGGTACGCATCGCCGCCTCGGCCTTTGCCAGACTCTGGCTGGCCGTCGCCCGGGAGCTCGACGACGAGTTCCTCGGTTTCGACTCGCACGGGATGCCGACCGGCAGCTTCGCCCTGATCTGTCGGAGCCTGATCCAGGCCGACAACCTCGGCCAGGCGCTGCTCCAGTGCCTGAGCGGCCTCGGTCTGTTCTTGCGGGATATCCACGGCAGCCTGTCGGTACGCGGCGACCGTGCCGTGATCCGCCTGCACAACCGCCAGCCAGACCCGCAGGCGCGCAGCGTCGCCGAGGAAACCTACCTAACCGTGGTGCTTGGCCTGCTGTGCTGGCTGGCGGGCCGACGCATCCCCATCGACAGCTCGCAATTCACCCACCCGCGACCGGAGCATGGTGACGACCACTTGTTCTGGGGACCCAACCTGACCTTCGAGGCCACCCATAGCGAAATCGAGTTCGCCGCCAGTTATCTGGAGCTGCCGCTGGTACAGAACCTGGCGACGCTGAAGACCTTCCTGCGCACCTCGCCGCAATGGCTGATCGTGCGTTTCAGCAATCGCCAGGGACTGAGCGCCGAAGTCTACAAACAGCTGCGCAATTGTCGCTACGAACATTGGCCGACCCTGGCCGACATGGCCGAGGAGCGCGCCCTGAGCATCGCCAGCTTCCGCCGCCAGCTGCAGCGAGAAGGTTTCTCCTTCCAGGAGCTCAAAGACGAGGTACGCCGCGCCATCGCCTTCGAGTGCCTACGCAACACCGACCTGAGCATCACCGCGATCGCCGAGAAGGCCGGCTTCTGCGAGGCCAGTGCGCTTCACCGGGCGTTCAAGCAGTGGACCGGAGAAAGCCCTGGCTATTATCGGAAGAAGTGGCACAGCAGCGAATAGTCCCAGAGGGATTCGTCGAGCATGAAGCAGGGAATTCGCACCAAGGGTAAAGCAGGGTTATGCGCCCTGTTCATTACCCTCCGTTAAAACTGTTGCAGGCTCGCGGACACTAGCAGCCGCTCGTGCAGAATCCGACAGGGCGAATAGACTCGGACGGCGTTGACTAAAGGAAGTTTTTCACCGAGCTCGCACTAGACCGCTAAAAGCAGAGCTGTCAGAACACAGTTACAAATGCCTGAACAAGGCTGCAGCCAGAATTCCGGCAGTAATCGCCAGGAGCGGCTTTTTCACAATCAGCATCGTGATTGCGGTGGTAAGTAATGCCAGTCGTGCCCCGCCACCACCGTTCAGGGCCATCGGCGCAAGTAGCGCAATCAAGACGGAACCGGACATCGCCGTCATGAACGGCTGAACCCGGTAGTGGATGGGTACAAACGACATGACGAATACCCCACCCTCGGCACACGAAAGCATGCCAATGCGGAAGTTGTGGCTCGTATTTTCTGATTATTCGGCAGACTAAATAGGATGGCTGCCTTTTCGCAAACACACACGAGCAGAGTTAGAGGGCGCACTCGACCGCATCCAGGCTGGATTCGGAAATGATTACAACCTGACTTTTTGTTGAACACTTAACTCCTTGATCAGCTTGGGTGTCGAATTTTGCAATTCGACATAAGGCGGGGAAAAACGACATACAGTGCCGGCACTGTTACTGATTCCCTGTGGCCATGTCCATAAGCCGCGTGTAGCCGGCCGGCAGCTGCCTGCTATGGCTTGCCGGTTAAGAACTATTGCAGCCGTTCAGCGGTAGCCGCGATTAAAATCAAGCCCAAAATCACACCGGACAAGGTCGGGGCAATTCAGGCGCCCGCCCCAACTGGTGCTGGCGGCGATAGAGCGCCGGGGTGCTGCCGGACCAGCGCTGGAAGGCGTGAATAAAGGCCGCCGACTCGGCATAACCCAGCTGCCCGGCAATGGCCTCTACCGACAGCTGGCTGCTTTCGAGCAATTGCCGCGCACGGGCAAAGCGCAGCTCTTCGAGGATGCGCCGGAACGAGGTGCCTTGGCTGCGTAGCTGATGGCGCAGGGTCCGTTCGGAAAACCCCAGGGCCGCGGCCACCTCGCAGGCCGTCGGAAAACCCGCGGTGAACAGGCTCAGGTGCGCACGCACCTGATCGGCCGAGTTGCCGCTGGCCTGCTCCTGTTGCAGCCCCAGTAGCAGCTGGTCGCACTGCCGGCGGTAGAGCGCATTGGCGCTACGATCGCTGCTGGGCAGGCGCAACTGCAGGTGTTCATTGCGCATCCAAAACCGCGCAATGCTGGCGTCAAAGTGCACCGGGCAGCCGTAAAACTGCTCATACACCTGGGCCTCGGCCGGCTTGGGATACGGCAGGTCAACCTGAATGGCATACAGGTCCATGTTCAGGCTGGCTTGAACATCGAGGATCAGCTTGTAGGTGCCGGCCATCTGCATGTCGATCAGCATCCGTCGTGCGGGTTCGGCCAGCGGCAGTGACGCGAGGGTCAGGGCGCTGACTCTCTCCCCGGGTTGAAAGCTAACCTCGCTGAACAGATAGGTCAGTTGCTGGTAGCGGATGCCGCAATACAGAACTTCTTGGGCCGTGTCGCAGGTCAGCAACAGCAGGCTGAGGGGGCCATAGCCGGCAAAGCCGACGCCGTTGCCGATACTCAGACCGACGCAGGGTTGATTCAGCTCCCCGGCCAGCTCGCATATCAGCCGCAGCTCCAGGCTGCGATCGATCCGCGCATCCGGCGCCAGATGCTCAAGATCCAGGCCGTAGCGTTGCAGCAGCGGGGAAACATCCACGCCCTGCTTGCGCAGGCTGTTGAAGATGTAGGTGAGTCCAAGGATCGAATGACTGGCCATATTGATTTTATTGTCTTGCCGAAACTATCAATTTATTGCCAACCCTAGCATATCTCTCCTATTGGGTGGCTCCTAGACTGGCGACATTGCCATTTATCCCTGTCAAGGAGCGCCCATGCACAAGTCAGCCGCAACCAGCACCAGCAAGATTGTCGATGTGGTGATTATTGGCTCGGGCTTTGGCGGCCTGGGCATGGCGATCAAATTGCGCGAAGCCGGTAACGACAACTTTGTCGTGCTGGAAAAGGCCGGCGATGTCGGCGGCACCTGGCGCGAGAACAGCTATCCGGGCGCGGCCTGTGATGTGCAATCGCACATGTATTCGTTCTCCTTTGCGCCAAAAAACGACTGGAGCAAACGGTACGCAGAGCGGCAGGAAATTCAGCAGTACATTCTCGATACCACGGAGAAGTTCGGTATCCGTCCGTTTCTGCGCTTCAATCGCGAAGTGTGCGGCATGCATTTCGATCAGGCCAAGGGCCTGTGGACAGTCGATACCGCCGCCGGCGAGCAGTTTGTCGCGCGCCATGTAGTGCTGGCTTCGGGCCCGTTGCATGTGCCCTCGATACCGACGTTTCCAGGGCAGGAAAATTTCAAGGGTAAGATTTTCCATTCGGCGCAGTGGGATCACGACTATGACCTGAGCGGCAAACAGGTGGTCTCGGTAGGCACCGGTGCCAGCACCATTCAGTACGCCCCGGAAATTGCCCGCAAAGTGGCCAGACTGAGCATTTTGCAGCGCACCCCGGCCTGGGTGATTCCGCGTGACGAGCGGGCGTATGCCGATTGGGAAAAACGCTTGTTCGTCAGCCTGCCGTTCAGCCGCACCTTGCACCGTGCACGCCTGTACTGGAGCAACGAGTCGCGTGCCTGGCCGCTGTTTGCGCCACGGGTAGCGGCAGTTATACAGAAACTGGCCAAGCTGTTTATCAACGTCAAGGTCAAGAACCAAGCGCTGGCCAAGGCCCTGACGCCGGACTATTTGATCGGTTGCAAGCGCATCCTGATTTCCAACAAGTGGCTGCCGATGTTCAATCGCGACAACGTCGAGCTGATCGGCGCTGGCATCAAGGAGTTGCGCGAGCACTCGGTGTTGTTGCGCGATGGTCGTGAGCTGCCGGCCGATTGCATCATTCTCGGCACCGGTTTCGTCACCGACCCCCGCATCTACATGAAGGATTTTCCCTGCACCGGCCTGCCGGGCCACGACCTGACGCAGGACTGGAAAGAGAGTCCGGAAGCCTATTACGGTACGACGGTGACCGGCTTTCCGAACTTCTACCAACTGCTCGGCCCCAACACGGCCCTGGGGCATAACTCGGTCATCTTCATGATCGAAGCTCAAGTGCATTACATCATGCAGTGCCTCAAGCGCCTGCAGGAGAAAGGCGCCGACTATCTGGACGTGAAGCCGCAGGTGCAGCGCGAGTTCAACCAGAAGCTGCAGGCCAAATTTGTCGGCACCGCCTGGTCGTCCGGCTGCACCAGCTGGTATCAGCAGGCCGGTGGCAAGAACGTGCTGATCTGGCCGGGTGCCACATGGCGCTTTTGGCTGCAGACCCGGCGGGTGCGCGATGCGGACTACGAGTTCGTCACCTGCGCCAGCCAGTCGCAGCCAGCCGAGCTGTTGGACGCGGAGCCCAGTGCAGCGTGAGAACCACATTGATTAGGCTCTGTACCAGTTACGTATTGAAGGCCAAATTGTAGGGTGGGCTCAGGAGCGCAGCGAACGGTCCACCGTTTGGCTACCGTGAATTGACGCTGTACTGCCTGCCGTGCCCCATCGCGGCTAAAGCCCCTTCTACAAGGTGTGCGGCGCTCAACACATAACTGGGACATAGCCTAAATCTTGCTGACGCCGATGAGCGGCTTTGAAAATTTTCAGACGCCAGAGATATACATATCGAGCTAAACGCGTAACGCTCGGAGAGCCTGTCTTTGCGCGACATCTTGAGTGCTAAAAGTGCGTGGCTCACCCGCCACCATTACCCAGAGAGAAACAACAACGCCCAGTAACCATCACCCAAACTCGCTTATCACCAAGGACTTTTGGCTCGCCGAGGCCTACAACATCCTCGGTGTTCTGACGTTCTCGCAGTTCTTCACCAATACCCTGCTCTCAGTAAACGACCCGGCTATTTTTGAGCGGTTGCCGGCGCGGTCGTCGATCACTTCCAGCAGGTCATACCGAGCCCCCTCCTCCAGCGGGACCAACGCCCAGTCGTCCAGCACCAGGACGTCGACCTTGGCCAGCTGTTGCAGGGCGGGGCCGAAGCTGCCGTCGCCGTGGACGATACGCAGTTGCTCCAGCAGGCGTGGGGTGCACAGGTACAGGCTGCTGTAGCCCTGGCGGCAGGCCTGGTTGCCCAGGGCGCAGGCCAGCCAGGTTTTGCCGGCACCGGTCGGGCCGGTCAGCAGCAGATTGTGCTGCTGGCGGATCCAGTTGCCGCTGGCTAGGCTGGCGATCAGGCGCTCGTCCAGGGCGCGGCCGGGGCTGCGGTCGAGATACTCCAGACAGGCGTTGGCGTACTCCCGGTTGCCCCGCAAATTGCGGCGGCGGGATCGCCAAGCGAGTTGCTCAGACGCCGGCCCGACCTGATTGCGGCCGAGCGTCGTTTGGCCGCCTCGAACGCCATAATCGGTATCGCCCTTGCTGAGTATTATCCCAAGCTATCCCTGAGCGGGCTGATCGGCAGCGCGACATCGGTGTCCAGGGGTAACCTGTTCAGCAGCGGTGCCAGCCAGACCGCCGGAGTGCTGGGCCTGCGCTGGCGGCTGTTCGACTTCGGCCGTATCGACGCGCAAATCGACCTGGCCAAGGGGCAGGAAGCAGAAATACTCGCGGCCTATCGACTGGCCGTGCTGCATGCCACTGAGGATGTAGAAAATGCCCTCTCGGCCCTGGTCAAACGCGAGGAGCAGGCGACCCTACTTGCCAGGGGAGCCGATTCGCTCGGCCAAGCGCGCAACGCGTCGTTTATGGCCTATCAGAAAGGCGCTGTCAGCCTGATCGAGCTCTTGAATGCCGATGAAACCTTGCTGCGATCCACCGATACCCGCGCGCAGGAGCAGACGGAATCTGCACGCGCAGCAGTCGCCGCCTTCAAGGCCTTGGGTGGTGGCTGGAACGCCCCTCCGGTGGTAGCAGCCAAATAAGGCAGGCGACGCCGTTGGATCGGAGCCAGTCAATGAAACATCAACATTCACTTCCACTCGACGCCATCCAACCAGCACATCTCGATGCTTGAGCAGATTTTTACTGCAACGCACACATCGCAGAACTGCTCGCAATTTCGCTCTCAAAACTCCTGACGGCCCCAACGCACTACTTGGCTCAGGCCGGACAAGAAACTGCCGAGGAACACCCGGAACAGGTCAGTGCACTGCTGCTGAGCTTGCTTGCCGAGCCGTGTTTCGGGGCGACGCCAACACAGGCCCTTTGCAGCAGAGCCCGCGTTGCCGGTCTGACTCGGCGCAACGCCGAGCATGGTTCAGGATAGGAGCCGCGAATCAGCCGGTGATCTCTTTGCCGAAGATGGCGCACGCGATCACCATCTTCTGGATCTCATTGGCCCCTTCGTAGATCTCGGCAATCTTGCAGTCGCGGTAAATCTCCTTCACGCGGTAGTGCGAGCCATCGGTGGCAATTTCGCGCATAAAGCCGTAGCCGCCGAAGATTTGCACCGCTTCGCGGGCGAACTCGCCGGCCAGGTTGGTAGCGTACCACTTGGCCATCGCAGCCTCAGGCTCTGGAAACGCCAGCCCCTCATCCATGCGCAGTGCCGCCTTGAGGTAAAGGTTGCGGGCATTCTCGATTTCGGTGGCGCGCTCGGCCAGCTTGAACTGCCAATGCTGGAACTTCCCGATGGCCTTGCCGAAGACGCGACGGGTCTTGAGCCGCTCGACACTGTGATCGAACAGTGCCTGAGCCATGCCGGCGCAGCTGACGGCGATTGCTACCCGGCCGAATGTGAGCATCTGCAGGGCGATCTTGAGGCACTGACCGGGCTGGCCTACGACATTCTCCGGGGGCACCTTGACGTCGTCGAAGTAGATATCTGCCGTCAGTTGACCATGATTGCCCACCTTCTTGTCCGGCTGGCCCACGCGTTCACCGGGCCAATCCAGCTCGACCACCAGTTCGGTCATGCGCTCGCCATCGACGCACAGCAGCACGACGAAATCGGCGACCGGCGAGTTGCTGATGAAGCGCTCGCGGCCATTGACGATGTAGCCATCCTCGGTGCGGATGGCGATGGTGCGCATGGCCTCGACGCTCAGGTCCAAGCTGGCGTCAGGCTCGGTGGTGGCGAAGCTGCCGATCTTCTCGCCCTTGAGCAGAGGCGTGAGGTAGCGCTGCTTGATCGAGTCGGAGCCATGCTTGAGGACGCCACCGGCAAGAATGCAGTGCACATCGACTATCGCCGCAACGGAGTTCGAATGATAGGCCAGCTCTTCTATCATCACCGCGGTCGCAGTGGCTGGATGCCGAAGGCCGCGCCCCCCCGACCTCGGCCGCGAAGGGAGCGGGCTGAGCGGCAAGCGGGCCATGCTGGCGATCAGTGTCGGCGGACAACCGCACATGCTGGTCGAGGGCGGCGTGCACGGCGACTTCAATGCCATGCTGCGCCCCATCCTGCCAGGCACCCTGGCCTAAACCGGAATGACCGTACTGCCGCCCTTCGTCGCCTACCATGTGCCCTACATCTCGCACGAGGCACGCTTGGAACTGCTCGATCAATACCGCCAGCACCTGCGCCGACTGGACCAGTTGCAAGCGCTGCAGTTCGTCAGCCTCAACCAGTTCGACGAGCATCTCAACCCGCTGTAGCCCCAAGCGACAATGCCGGTATCGAGTAATACGGGCATTACTACTGGATTTACTGCTCCAGGCCACGCCATAGACCTTTTCGTGCAGCTTGCCGGAGGCATCCAACCAGCCCTTGCAGTAGCCGGCATCGGCCAGACTGCGGCTCTGTGGGTCAGCCTGGTTGAAATCCCGCCGGCGAACAGGCGCACATTCATGCGCGGCCCAGTAATGCCATAGGTCTCGCCGCGCTGCATCGCGTCCCAGATCGACTCGCGGGTTGTCGATGCCCAGCGGCTTGAGGGTGGTGAAGGGATCGACTTGCGCCACCTTGTCACCGTTGTCACGGAAGATGACGTTGCGGTGCAGGTTGTTGGCACCCGTGTCCGAGGTCTGCTCGTAACCGAGCAAAGCCGTGAAACGACCCGGTTCATTGTAGTCCTCACCTACACTCACCGACTCCTGCCAGGCATTGCTGAAGGGCTCGGAGCCGGGTACAGGCACCAGCTGCTTGGACAGGGTGCCATTACCGTAACTGGTGATTAGTTCCATCGCGGCCTGAGCGCACTGGCTTGGCCAGTGCGAATCATTTCACGCAACTTGCGCTCCTGTTCATCGGCCATGAACGGAGGATTACGCTGTCAGCCCGATCAATGTCCAGCGCCCGCGCCTCACGCCCGGCCATTTCCTCAAGCACATAGTCGCGCACCAGGCCCTCCAGCTCTTCGCCCGTCTGCGCTCGCCGCCTGCCCTTGAGGACGTTGTCCTGCAGCGCGGCGAGGCGGCCAGGGTCGACAACTCTCTACTGATCAGCCGTCGGCTCGCCCGGCACGCCGAACAGCAGGAAATGCAGCAGTGGCTCGCGCAAGGTGCGCTGCAGCAAAGGAACGCCAGCGGCGCTGAGCGGTGCAATTCACATGGTCTCTCTCCCCAATCGGTGTAACGCCGGAGGCGAGGTTTTCGCCCCTGCCGTTATGCGCGGCAGCCATTTCAGCGCCGCGCTGGCTTCGTCGGTTTAGGCCTGCCGGACGCAGAGCTGCGCCCGGTACAGCGCACTTACTTGGTCGCCATCACCGCCGCATGCTGATGCGCCGGCTGCAGGGTGTCGGTATCGGCGACGTCCGGCTGGATGCAGACGAAGGCAGGCAGGCCGTCCTCGTGGGCATAGGCCGGCAGGTTGGAGTTGGAAGTACACACGCGGCCATCCTGGGTGAACTCGAAGTCACGGAACCAGATCACCCGGTTGGGCATCGGGTAGGCAATGAACTTCTTCTGCGCCGGGATATAGCGCATCACCCGATCGGTATTGTTGGTGGCGATCCACACGTCGCCGTGTTTGTCGACGTTCAGCGCATAGGGGATCTCGTACTCGTTCGCCGCCAGCAGAGGCAGCGCGATGCTCTCGAAGGTCTTGCTCTGGGTGTCGAAGCGCATCAGGTAGCCCTCGTCGAAAGACGGAATCCACAGGCTGCCATCCGGCCCGAAGCGCAGGCGGCGTGGGCCCTTGTGCGGCACGTCGTACTCGGTGACCTCATGGGTGACGGGGTCGATGTGGCCGATCTTGTTGGCCAGTACCTTGCTGTACCAAACGCCGCCATCGAGCGGATTGATATCAATGCCGTAGGGCCAGTTGAACACGTTGCGGCCGCCGTTGAGCCACTTGTGGTGCGACAGCGCCAGGTGGAAATTCTGCTCGGGGAACCAAGCGGAGATCTTCAGCACGACGCCGATGAAGGTGTCGGTGATCCAGCGCAGCACGCCATTGTGCGGGGTTTCGATTTCAGTGAATTGCTCGGTCTTGGTGTCGAACTTCATCACCGTGTTGGAGATCAGCACGGTGAACCAGACATTGTCATCATTGTCGACGCGGATGGTGTGCGAATACAGGCCCTTGCGCCAGAGGAAGCCCTGCGGGATCGGGTAGAGCTTCCAGGCCTTGGTCGCCGGGTTGAACATGATCAGGTTGCTCGACAGCGCGCCGGTGAAGAAGATGCGCCCGTCGGAGATCTGCGCGCCGCTGTGCGGGCCGTGCTTACCGGTGAAGATGCCGATCGGCATCTGCATGCCGCGGAAGTTGCCGCCCTTGACCTCGTCGGTCACCGGCATCTGGTAGGTGTCGATCTGCCCGCTCTGGCGATCGAGGATGTACACCTCGTCGCGGCCTTCGTCGATGCCCATCAGCTTGTCGTCTGCCAGTACCATGGTGTCGTGCAGGAAGGACAGGGGCGTGGCCGCATGCCACTCCTCGACGCGCGCCTTGGCCAGTTCGGGGCTGAATTGGTGGCTCTGGATCGCCTTGATCGGCTTGCCGTCGTAGCCCTCGGCGAACATCTTGGCGATGCTCTTTTTCTCGCCATAGGTCAGCGTCGCCAGATAACCTTCCATGCGACTGATTGTCCCCCCCCACTGCTCCTCGCTGCGCGGCGTGCGAGTCAGTGCGTTGCCCTGCTGGTGGCAGAAGCTGCACTGGGAAATGAAGGCTTCCTTGGTCGACGCATCCGGGAACGGCAGGGTCGCGGCATGCGCCGAGGCGGTCAGGCTGTTGGACAGCTCCTCGGCCGAGGCGATCTTGGCCACGCGAAAATCCAGGCGCTGCCGATCGGCAGCGGCCAGTTCCAGCGGCTGCACGATATCCTTGAAATAGGGGGTGCGCGTGCGCACCTGCAGCTTGCCGGCGAAGCCGGTTTCCAGCGAGTAGCGGCCGTCGGCGTCGCTGTAGACGGTTTCCTTGCGGTTACGCGCTTCGTTCCAGACGGTTACCATGCTGCCGGCGACCGCTTTGCCATCGTCAGTCATGACGTGGCCGCTGAGAGTGGCGGCGCTGGCGCCGGCACCGAATAGCAGGGTGAGCAGACCGAGGGAGTAGGCTGATTTCATTTGAGGCATCTCGCTCAACCGAAGTGATAGAAGTAGAAGTGCAGCCCGGCGACGATCGTCACCGGCATGACAATGCTCAAGACGATGTGTTTGCTGATGAATTTCAGGATATGCATGCTGTTTTTCTCCAGATTCATGGGGTGACCAGGGGACATGCTCAGTTCGTCAGCTGGCGGCGCAGGCCTACGAGCGCAGCATTGAGCTTGTGTTCGAGCAGATAACGCAGGGGCACGCCCAGGCCGGGGATGCGCGTACGGAAGCGGATCTGCCAGTCGACGCGCGTGCCGCCGCGGCAGGGGGTCAGGCGCACCTCGCCTTGATGGCAATACACCAGCGAGCCCTGGAGCACGCGATAGCGATAGCCCCGGTTCGGACTGAACTCGGTGATCTGTTCGTGAATGGCGCCAAATAGCGAGTTCAGCACCCGTTCGGCGCCGTAGCCGTTGACCTCGCCGGCCCCCGGCTTGACCAGGCGGCACTGCCCCAGCCCCGCCCAGCGTCCCAGTGCCTGGTGGTCGCTGAGCAGGGCGAAGACCCGCTCTGGCGCGGAGGCGATTTCGATGCTCGCGGCGCAGGCCTGGTTGTCGGCGAGCGGGCGCCGCTCGCGCGGCAGCGGCAGGAAGCCGAAGTCACGATGCCCTCTGCCCGGGCGGGCCCACATGAACTCGTAGGAAAACCCCAGCGGATCGTTGACGTAGACGCAACCGGCCAGCGGCATATGGATCGGC
The DNA here is from genome assembly GCF_056402075.1 of Pseudomonas sp. P4_C3. Lineage (NCBI taxonomy): Bacteria > Pseudomonadati > Pseudomonadota > Gammaproteobacteria > Pseudomonadales > Pseudomonadaceae > Pseudomonas > Pseudomonas sp. P4_C3. The sequence goes on along the minus strand of NZ_JBFUIC010000025.1, from coordinate 25,896 downwards.
CGGCAATTCGCCTTGGCGCCCGCGGCCAGCGCCCGCTGGTGCATGGCGTTGACGCCATGGCGGTTTCGCGGATCGCCAAAGCAGATGTTGAGGATGCCCTGGTCGTTGATCCGGTAGCCCGCCTCGCGGGGCCGCCCCGGAGCGCGGCCATACTCGACGATCTCCAGCAACAGGGTCGGCCCGCCGAATACCCGGCGCCTGGCGCCGGCGTCCGCCAGTCCCCACAGCGCTTCATGGGCATCGTCGTGCAGCTGCAGGTCGTGCTCAGGCACGCCCAGGCCGCTGCCGACGAACGCGCTGGAGCCGGCCAAATCCGGAGTGGTCATGCTCACGTAACGGATCGCCACCGGGCAGTCCTGGCGACCACGAAGGTTCTCCTCGGGTAGTGGATCCTGCTCCAGCAACTCGACATAGACCCCGTCGGGGTTGCGCACGCATACGCGGCGCGCACCGGCTGCGCCGAGCGGCGCCGTCAACGGCTGGGTACCGAGCGCGACCAGACGGGCCAGCGCCAGGTCGAAATCGGCCACCCAGACGCCCATGCGGCTATAGCCGATGTCGTTGGGTTGGCGATCGGCCGGCATCAGGCGCGCCATCGGCCGCTCGTACTGGAACAGCTCCAACTGACACCAGTCGTTGCGCCCGACCAGGCACCAGCAGGTCATTGCCGCGCCGGGCAGGTCGACGATGGTGGCGCTCAGCGGGCCGCGCATCATCAGGCGGCTGCCGCCAGCCGGGAGGAAGCCCAGACCGTCGCACCACCAGGCTTCGGTGCGGCGCAGATCGACCACGCTGAAGGCGATCTGGTTCAACGGCAGGGGCAAGGGCGAACGTGCGTTCAAGGTCGTCGTCCTGTTCATAGCTGGGCCACCGCGCTTTGCGGGTCGATCAGGATCTTCGCGTGCTGCTCCGGATCCTTGAGGGCGTCGAACGCGTTGGCGACCCCGTCCAGGCCGACGGTGCCGGTGATCATGGGCGCACAGTCGACCTTGCCCTCGGCGATCATGTGCAGGGTGTCGCGGTATTCCAGCGGCGAATGGCCGAAGACGAAGCGCAGGTCGATCTCCTTGTGGATCGCCAGGGCCGGCTCGTAACGGTCGACCTGCATGCACACACCGACCACCATCACCCGCGACAGCAGCGGCGCGCCATCGATGATCTGCTGCAGCAGCCCGGGCAGGCCTACGCACTCGAAGATCACCGGACGCTTCGGCGCCCCGACACCAAGCTTCTCGGCCAGGCGCCAGGCGATGTGCCAGGGCACCGGCAGCTTGCCGAGCTTCTCGCGGGTGCCCAACGAGAGTTCCAACAAGCTGGGCAGATCGCGGATGAAATCCTCGCCGGGACGCTCGGCGTAGGGCGAGCCCTCGCGCGGATCGATCAGCACATCGGCCCCGCACCGCTGCGCCAGGGCACGCCGCCCGGCGGAGAAGTCGCTGGCCACCACGCGCTCCACGCCCTGCGCCTTGAGCAGGCAGATCAGCGCCAGGCCCACCGGCCCGCAACCGATGATGATGGCCACGTCCTTGCGCTGAATTTCGCTGCGGCGTACCGCATGCCAGGCCACCGCCATCGGCTCGGTCAGGGCCGCCATCTCGGCCGACAGGCCATTGGGTACCGGCACCAGCGCCGACTCCTGCAACAGCATGCGCTCGGCGTAGCCGCCGGTGGCCAGCGGCGACAGGCCGGCCAGGTGGATCGCAGCCCCGATACGCAGGACCGGCTGGGCCACCACCCGGGTACCGGGCTTGAGTTTCTTGTTGCACCCGGCGCCGTACTCCAGCACCTCGGCACATAGTTCATGGCCGAACACCACCGGATCGCTACTGGACGGCAATACCTTGGCGAAGCCGACCTTATCCACCACGGCCTTGAACTCGTCGCAGTGGTGGCGCATGTGCAGGTCCGAGCCACAAATGCCGCAGCGCAGCACCTTGACCAGTGCCTGACCCTTGGCGGGTACCGGCTCCGGCAGCTCGACGACCTGCAATTCGGTGTTCTGGCAAACAACAGCTTTCATCCACTATCTCCGGAATGTTGGATGGGGCCGGGCAGCGGCTGCGGCCAATGTAAGTTAGTGCGCAGGGCGCGGACCCAGGCCGCGGCCAGGAACAGCAGGCCAGCGCTGAGCCGGGCGGTTCAGCGCAGCAGCAGGCGCAGCAGACCCTCGGTGAGACGCCCATAGGGGGGTTTGAGCAGGAAGCTGCCATTGAAACGGGCCTGGTAGAAGATTGGCCGCATCTTGCTGAAGGTCTGGAACCCCTCCTGCGCGTGGTAATGCCCCAGCCCCGAGTTGCCGACACCGCCGAACGGCAGGTTTTCCTGTAGCACGTGAAGCATCACGGTGTTCACCGAGACGCCTCCTGAGAGAGTCTTCCTCAGCACCTGCTCAACCCGCGCCTCGTCCTCGTCGAAGATGTACAGGGCCAGCGGCCGCTCATGCGCATTGATGTAGTCCAGGGCTTGCTCCAGCTCGCGATAAGCGAGCACCGGCAGCAGCGGGCCAAAGATTTCCTCCTGCATGATCTGCATGTCGTCGCGCACATTCAGCACCAGGTGCGGTGCCAGCTTACCGGCGCGGCGCGCCTCCTCGGCATCAGCCAGCGCCACGACTTGCGCGCCCTTGTCGTGGGCATCGGCGAGCAGAGCCTCGACCCGGGCCAGCTGCCGGGCATTGATCATGCAGCTGTAATCCGGGTTGCTGCCAAGCGGCCCCGGGTAGTAACGGGCCACGGCTCTCCGCGCCTGCTCGATGAACTGCTGCTCGCTACCCTCGGGCAGGAACAGGTAATCCGGCGCGACACAGGTTTGCCCGGAGTTCAGGCACTTGCCCCATAGGATGGTCTCGGCGGCGCGCTGCAGCGAAAAGCCTGGCGCCACCAGGGTAGGCGACTTGCCGCCGAGTTCCAGAGTCACGGGGGTGAGGTTCTCACTGCAGTTGCGCATGATCTGCCGTCCGACGCCCGGCGAGCCGGTGAAGATCAGGTGATCGAACGGCAGGCGGGAGAACTGGTCGTTGATCCCGGGTCCCGGCTGGATCACTGCCACCAGATCTTCCGCGAACCGCTCGCCCAACAAGCGCGCGAGCAACGCCCCGTACTGGCTGGAGTCGCTGGCGATCTTGATCATGGCGCGGTTGCCGGCAGCCAACGCACCACACAGAGGCCCCAAGGTCAGGTACAGCGGATAGTTCCAAGGCGCCGCAATACCGATCACCCCGAGCGGCTGCGCCAGCACAGCAGCACGCCCAGGCTGGAACCACAGACCGACCCCGCGCTTGTGCGGCTTCATCCACTGTTTTAGGCATCTGAGCGCGTGGTTGATTTCGCTCACCAGGCCAAAGATGTCGAGCAGCTTGCTCTCGTGGCTGGAGCGGTGGCCGAAGTCGGCGGCGATGGCTGCGGCGATCGCATCGGCATTGTCCAGCACCACCGCCTTGAGTGCCTGCAGGTTGGCCCGGCGCACCGGGTACGACGGATAGCGCTCGCCGGCGAAGGCGGCCCGCTGGCTGGCGAAGACCTGGCGCATCTGCTCGACGGCCGGCCCGACTTGTTCAATCGACATGAGAGGAACTCCGAATAAGGGGGGGGAATCATCTGGGGAGGCTCCGCGACAGCCGGCAGCTCTCGCGTAGCTTCGCCGCCAGCCATGGTTCAGCTGCGACTGCGACGCAGCGCGCGGACCCAGGCCACAGCCAGGAACAGGATCAGCAGGCCAGCGCCCAACTGAGCATGGGCGGGATCAGATCGCCCTTCTTCTGCGCCGGCCAGGGCAGGTTCTGCTCCAAACTACTCATGTAACCGTCGATCTCGTCGGCGCCGAGCATACTGCCCGGCGTGTGCCACTGGGATAAGACGAGAAGGCGAGCAGCAGATGCGCCGTCAGGGTCAGTTCGAAACGATAGGTTTGCATGTGAATTCCTTGCTCAACGCAGGCAGTCGAGTAGCAGTGGATTGAGTTTTTCCGGCGCGTGCAGCTGCAGCCAGTGGTTAGCGCCGTCGATGCGCTCGTAGCGAAAAGGGCCGTCCACATGGCGCGCGGTGTCGCGCATCTGCCCTTCGGTCAGGAAGCGGTCGCCGCTGCTGTAGATGCCGCACACCGGCACCCGGGCCTTGGGCCAGGCGCGCGGCAGGATCACGCCGGGGTTGGCACGGTAATAGTTGATGCCGGCCGCGAGGCGCCCCGGCCGCGTCAGGGCCTGCCGCCAGTGGCCAAACTCCTCGGGAAAGTCGGTGACCTTGCGGAATAACCACCAGAAGCCGGCCTTCAGCAGCCACTCGGGAAAGCCGCGCAGTTGGAACATCAACACGTACCAGCCCTTGAGTTTCTGTGCCAAGCCGCCGCTGCCATAGGCCGCCGGATGGCCAACCGACAGGGTAATGTAGCGCTCCACCCGCTCGGGATGGGTCAGGGTAAAAAACCAGCCCTGCATCGCACCCCAATCGTGGCCGACCAGGCGCACCCGCTCGATGCCGAGYGCATCGAGCAGCGCACGCAGGTCCGCCACCAGCAGGTCGCGGTGGTAGTCGGCGACCCGGCTTGGCATCTGCGACTCGCCGCAGCCGCGGGTATCCGGGGCGATCACCTGGTAGCCGGCCGCGACCAGCATGGGGATCTGCTTGCGCCAGACTGCATGAGTGTCGGGAAAACCATGCACCAGCAGCACCGGTGAGCCTTCGCCGACAATCAGCACGTTCATTTCCAGGCCGTTGATCTGCAATCTGCGCATCGGATAGTCCATCTCGTTCAATCTCCCAGGGCGTTGGCCAGGCGCTCTGGCAGGTGGCTGAGGAAGGAAAGCACCAGCGCCCACGGGAAGGCCCATACCACGCCCGACTTCACGCGCTTGTCGATCCGCGAGGCCATCTCGCCCGAGGAGGCGCCGGTGATCGCCGCGGTGGAGGCCGTGTCTGTGTGCATGGGGCTAATCCTCTTTCTTAGATATGGTCTAGGGTGGGGCGATACGTGAGACCCTGGCGGGTCTCAGTCGATGGCCATCACCGAACGCGCCTGCTCGCGCAGGACGAACTTCTGGATCTTGCCGGTGGATGTCTTCGGCAAAGGGCCGAAGACGAACTGCTTGGGCACCTTGAAGCGGGCCAGGCGCTCGCGGCAGAACGCGCTCAGCTCCTGCGCACTGGGCACATGGCCATCGCGCAGTTCGAGGAAGGCACAGGGCACCTCGCCCCAACGCTCGTCAGGAGTGGCGACCACCGCGGCGGCCAGCACGGACGGGTGGCGGTAGAGCACGTCCTCGACCTCGATCGAGCTGATGTTCTCGCCCCCGGAGATAATAATGTCCTTGCTGCGATCCTTGATCTTCACGTAACCATCCGGCTCTACCACCGCCAGGTCGCCGCTGTGGTACCAGCCACCCACGAAGGACTCCTCGGTGGCGCGCGGGTTTTTCAGGTAGCCCTTCATCATCAGGTTGCCGCGGTGCATGATCTCGCCCACGGTCTCGCCGTCATGGGGGACTTCCTCCATGGTCTCGGAATCGCGCACGCTGATGCCTTCCTGGCAGATGCTGCGCACGCCCTGACGCGCGCCGAGACGAGCCTGCTCCTCAAGTGGCAACGCATCCCACTCCGGGTGTTTGGCACATACCGTAGACATACCATAGGTTTCGGTGAGGCCGTAGCCATGGGTCAGGTCGAAGCCCAACTGCTTCATACCCTCGACCATCGCCATCGGCGGCGGGGCACCTCCGGTTATCGCCGACACCCGATGACTGATACCCTCGCGCCATTCAGCCGGCGCATTGATCAGTAGCGACTGCACGATGGGTGCGCCGCCATAGTGGCTGACCCGGTGCTCGCGGATGGCCTGGAAGATCAGTTGGGCGTCGACCTTGCGCAGGCACACGTTGGTGCCGGCATTGGCCGCCAGGGCCCAGGTGAAGCACCAGCCATTGCAGTGGAACATTGGCACCGTCCACAGGTAAGTCGCATGCGGCGGCATGCCCCAGGTGACGATGTTGGACAGCGCACTGAGGTAGGCGCCGCGGTGGTGGTAGACCACGCCCTTGGGATTGCCGGTGGTGCCCGAGGTGTAGTTCAGGCTAATCGCGTCCCACTCATCGCCCGGCAACGACCAGGCGAACTGCGGGTCGCCACTGGCGATGAACGCCTCGTACTCGTAGCTGCCGAGCTGTTCGCCGGGACCGTCGTATTCGCTATCGCAGACATCGATGATCAGGATGCCATGGCCGACCCTGGGCAATGCCGCTCGGATGGTCGTGGCGAACTCGCGGTCGGTGATCAACACCTTGGCCTCGCCATGCTCGAGCATGAAGGCGATGGCCTCGGCATCCAGGCGGGTGTTGAGGGTGTTGAGCACAGCCCCGCACATCGGCACGCCGAAGTGGCACTCATACATTTCCGGGGTGTTGGCCAGCATCACCGCCACCGTGTCCTCTTGCCCCACACCGGCAGCCGCCAACGCCGACGCCAATCGACGACAGCGCGCATAGGTCTCGGCCCAGGTATAACGACGCTGACCGTGAATCACCGCCGGACGCTGCGGATAGATGTAAGCCGAACGCTCGATGAACGTCAGCGGGCTCAACGCCATGTGGTTGGCCGGTTGCTTGTCCAGCCCTACGCGATACGGACTCATACGACACACTCCTCGAATACTGCGTTGTTCACTGAAATGGCATCAATCTCGCCATCCTGGCGAATGATCGAAGCACTGGGTTTACTTCACCAAACGGCACGTTCAGCGCTGCGTTTGGGGGCGGTTCAAGCGGACTATCTCCGTCCACAGCTGCTCGACCTCCGCCCCATGGCGGGCGTAAATAAAACCGGGCTGACCGCCAGAGGTAGGCGATACCCACCTTGAGCAAACCAGGCTCCAGATCGTCCGCCCCTGCCGGCAGCGCGATCAACAGCACAGGGAGCAGCCAGCCCGTGAGCGGGACCTTCTGCAGTGGCGCCGAACTAGCATCAGTAATGCTCTGGACCAGCAGGACCAACGCCTGGGCACACCGGCTCGTTAAGCGAAGGCCGCTGCAGGTCAGGCGGGATGCCAGCAAGGGGTGCTGCCAGGATTCGAGCGTTCATGGGGTCTCCAGATGCCTGTGCAATTGGCGCGGAGGGGGAGCAGCAGTCAGCCATACCCTTCGACGTTGCCACCATAGGCCGCCCGGACTGCGGCTCCGCCCCCCTCGATGGGGGGGGCGTCGGAACCCGATCAGACTCGGCGCAACGAACGTCTGGACTTCTGTTCGTCGGCAATGGCCAAATGAAAAGATCGCATCGCGTGCCGGCAGCATCGCCAGCCGGCGGAAACGGATACAGAATGGTCCGACAATAAGAACCGCCAGCGGCGCACCGTAGCCAGCTGGAGACCGCACTCCGTCAACCGTGAGAACAGCACTTGAGCCTAGTGAGTACCGAACCCGGGTTGGTCCTGAAGGCCACCCCGCCGCGCTTGCAGAAGTCCGCCACGGCGCGCCCCCGGCTGAGCCTGGACTCCGCCGAGCTGGCCGACAAGGCAGTGATCGCGCTGCAGGCACCGGCGGGCTTTGGCAAGACCCAACTACTCGCCCAGTGGCGCCGCGACTGGCTGGCGCAGGGCGGCGTGGTGATCTGGCTGGCCCTCGACGAGCATGATGATCCGCTGCGCCTGGCTCACGGCCTGGCCGTTGCCAAGGCGGTCGGCAGCGGTCGACCAGTAATGCCCCAGAGTAGTTCCAGCCTCTTCGGCAAGGGCGCCGACGACCTCGACGACCTCGACGAGCTGACCAGCTGGCTGGCCGAAATCGCCGACCTGGGTGCCGAAACCCTGCTGATTCTGGATGACGCGCACAGCCTGCCGGAGGCGACGGCACGCCACTCGCTGACCTACCTGCTGCGCAACACACCCGCCAACCTGCGCGTGGCCATGGCCTCGCGCGGACGCATGACCCTGCCGATGGCCGACCTGCTCGCGCAGGGTTACTTCGGCGTGGTCGGCGTCGATGACCTGCGCTTCACCCTCGACGAGACCCTCGCCCTGCTCGCGACGCGCTTCGGCCAGCGCCTGGAACTGGACGACTGCGCACACCTGCACGAGATCACCGAGGGCTGGCCGCTCGGCCTGCAACTGACGATCTCGGCGATCGAGCGCAGCAGCGACCTGCACAGCGCCATTCGCGACCTGGCCGTGAGCAATGGCAATCGGCAGAATTTCTTCATCGACTCGCTGCTGTCCCGCCTCTCGCAGCAGCAGACCGACTTCCTCACGCGCATCTCGCTGTTCGAGATGGTCCATCCGCAACTGTGCGTCGTCTTGCTCGCCGATGAACGCGCCGCGGCATGGCTGCAAGAGCTGCTGAGCAGCACTCCGATCCTGATCGAGGGCGTGGACAGCGATTGGTTGCGCATCCATCCGCTGGCCCAGGAGTTGCTGCGCAGCCGCTTCGCCGCACTGCCCGAAGCAGAGCGTCAACTGCTACACCAGCGCGCCGCCGAATGGCTCGCTGGCCATGGCCTGCCAGAGGCCGCCGCGCGCCAGGCACTGCTGGCCGGGCAAACCAGGCAAGCCTATGCACTGGCCGAGAGCTGCCTGTACGAATTGATGTTGCGCGGTCACTTTACCCGGACGCTGGACTGGATCGAGCAACTGCCCAGTCACGAAGTCGAGCGGCGTCCGCGCCTGCGCCTGGTCGTGGCCTGGTCACTGGCCTTGAGCGGGCACCAGACGCAGGCCGTGCAGATGATCGAGCAGGTCGGCAGCGACCCGAACGCCAGCGCAGAAGAGCAGTGCGAAGCGGCGGCGATCCTCTCGACCGCCGCCTTTTCCGCCGACCACCCCGATTCCTCGCAGCAGATCATCGAACCCTGGCTGGACAAGGCGCCCGCCTTTTCCATCAAGTTGCAGGCCATCCTGGCCAACCACAGGATTCGCCTAGCCCTGGCGGCGGGGCATACCGAGCGTGCCCGCCATTACTGCCAGAATGCGCCGCGCTTCGAATGGACCTCCGGCATGGATGCCGTACGCGGCCATCGCGACTGGCAGTTCGGCTTGTCGTATTTCTGGGAGGGCCAGATGCTCAGCGCCGAGCGGGCGTTGCGCGCCAGCCTGAGCCAGGCCGACCAGGATATCGGCCGGCGCAGCGGCATCGCCTTGCTGATGGCCACGACCCTGGCCAACGTGTTGCTCGAACGCGACGCCCAGATCGAGGCCAGCACCGTACTCGCCAATCGCCTGGACTTGCTGGCGCGCCTGGCCGCCCCCGAGGCGATCGTCCAGGGCTATGTCAGCGCGGCCCGCCTGGCGGCCCTGCAGGGGCAGACCCACCGCGCCCACGACCTGCTCGACGAACTGTTCGCCATCGGCGAGACCCGGCAGATGCCACGCCTGTGCATCAGCGCGCTGGCCGAACAGCTGCGCCAGCACGCCCTGCGCGGCCACAGCGAAACCTGCCAGGCCCTGTGGCAGCGCCTCGACCAACTGCTGCCCGACTTCGTCCGCGAACCAAGCGGTCTGCTGGGCCCCGAACTGGCCCTGTACGCACAACTCGGGCATGTCTATGCCTGCGTCTCCAGCCATGACTGGAGCGGCGTACTGGCGCTGCTGGAGCAGGCCGCGCCACTGGCCGAGCGCCTGCGCCGTGGCCGTGAAAGCGTACAGATACTGCTGCTCCAGGCACTTGCCCGCCAGCGTCTCGGCGAGGACGGTGTGCCGGCCCTGCGCGAGGCCGTCAGTCTGGCCGAAGAATACGGCCTGCTGCGGATTCTCGCCGACACCCACCCGGACCTGCCGGCCTGGGCGGCCCAGCTACAGGGCAATGCCCCGACGGCCGCCGTGCAGCCACCCGCCGCAGCGCCCGGCCCGCCCCGCAAGCACTCGACGGTGAGCGTCTCGCCGAGCCGGATGCTCACCCCCAAGGAGCGCGAGGTCTTGCAATTGCTCGCGCGCAACATGTCGAACAAGCAGATCGCCCTGGCCCTGGAGGTCGGCGAAGAAACCGTGAAATGGCACATGAAGAACCTGTTCGGCAAGTTCCAGGCCGGCAACCGCAAGCATGTGCTCGATCGCGCCTATCTGCTGGGCATTCTGCAGCCCTAGCAGCCTCTCCCCGACCTCTTGCACAGCCCCCCCCATCGCCGGGGGGGGCAAAGTAGTGCGCCGGGAATAATCTCGATCCCATGAAGAACCGCCGGCAGGTCTGCTGACGGCTCGGTGCGACGCCGATTGCAGCGTCGCGCTATCGACCTCGGGACAGAGACGATGACGCACAAGGTACTGATCGCAGGTGTTGGCATGACCCCGTTCACCGCATTGGGCAGTGGCAATGCCACTGAACTGACCAAGTCGGCGGTGAACCTGGCCTTGGCCGACACGGACCTCGATCTCGATCTGATCGACCAGACCTTTTTCGCCTGCGTGCACTCCGGCTCGGGCATCGGCGAGCGCTTGATGGCGCCTCTCGGACTGATCGGGACCAGCCTGGTCAATGTCCGCGATGGCTGCGTCTCTGGACATGCAGCCTTTCACCTGGCGCGCCAGAGCCTGCTTGCGGGCGAGGCCGAGTGCGTGCTGGTGGTTGGTTGTGAAGCCATGCCGGCAGGCATTTCCAGCCGGGCGTTCTTCGATCTGGGCGAACGCGCGGGCAAACCGCAGGACCTCACGGCGGAAAACCATCAAGCCCTCGAACAGCTGGAACGACGGCAACATCCGGCAGAACTGTTCGCCGCCCAGAACAGCCATCTGCTCACCGGTCTGGGAGTCTCGGAGGCCATCTACGAACAGGTTGTGCTGGGGGCCAGAACCCAGGCACGCCTCAATCCCTATGCCCTGTTCAACCAGCTGGATGAGGTCGATAGCTGGCTTGCCCCTTACTTGAGTGCCCCGGCATGCGGTGCCGCCGTCCTGATCCTGTGCACGCCGTCGTTCGCCCAGCGCTACGGGCTGCGTGCCGATATCGCCTGCCTGGTCAGCCTGCGCGGCGGCGAAAACGATGCCGACCAGGAGTCGTTCAGTGCACTCGACGTGCTGGGCCGCGCCGCTACCCGGCGCCTGTCGACCCGTGCCTACGAGTTGGCCGGTCTCGGCCCGGAAGATATCGACCTGGTCGAGCTGCATGACCAAAGCGTCGGCGACTACCTGATCAACTGTGCCGCCCTGGGCTTCTGCCGTGAGGATCAGCTCGCCGCCTTCGCCCAGGGCCGGCATAACGGTGACCGCGGCGGTGTGGCGGTTTGCCCGTCCGGCGGCCTGCTCGGCCGCGGCCACGCACCCGGCGCCACTGGTATCGCCCAGTTGGTCGAACTGGTCTGGCAACTGCGTGGCGTGGCGGGTCCTCGTCAGTTGAGCAGGGCCAGAACCGCCCTGCAGCACAGCACGGCGTTAGGCCGCGCGGTCTCTCTCAGCATCCTGCAACGGCTTTCCCCGTAACGGCCGTTAGACCGAAATGTCTGCCGCACAACCAACAACGACAACAAAAAGGTGCATCAGCCCATGAAAAGCAATAACAGCCACCTCAACCTGCGGCAAAGCCTGCTGGCCTCGGCCATTCTGGCGGCCGCCATGCCAGCCGCCCAGGCCTTCGAGTTCGACACCGGCAGCGAAGACTGGTCGGTGCGCTTCGACAACACGGTCAAGTACAACTACGGCGTGCGCACCGAGAGCGCCGACAAGCGCATGCTCGCTACGCCTAACAGCAACGACGGCGACTACAACTTCCGCAAGTCCGGGACCAATATCACCAACCGCGTCGACCTGCTCAGCGAACTAGACGTCGTCTACCAGAAAGCCATGGGGTTTCGCGTCAGTGCCGCCAGCTGGTACGACAAGGCCTATGACAATACCGGCTCCAATTCCAACCCGTTCGTCAACGGCAATGGCGCCCAGTCTGGCCAGGTGCTGGTAGACCCACGCACGCCCCTGATTACCGCGGACGGTGTTGGCTTTGGCAGCCCGCACCTGAGCAGATATGCCAAGCGTTACTACAGCGGCCCTTCCGGCGAGATCCTCGATGCCTTCGTGTTCTACAGCACCGAAGTGGGTGAGGAATCACTGTTGAGCATCAAGGCTGGCCAGCACAACGTGTTCTGGGGCGAGACTATCCTCAATCCGGTGCATTCGGTCAGCTATGGCCAGGCCGGCCTGGATTTGGCCAAGCTGTCGGCGTCCCCTGGCACCGAGGCCAAGGAGCTGTTCATCCCACGCAACCAGATTTCCGCCAGCTTCACCGTCAACCCGGAGCTGAGCATCGGTGCCCAGTACTTCCTGAGCTGGGACGAGGCCCGCCTGCCAGAGGCCGGCACCTACTACGGTGGTTCCGACCTGCTTGGACAAGGCGCTCAATCATTCCTGCTCGGCCATACCGGCACCCCGGGTTTCCTGCTGCAAAATGCCCTGACCAGCGTTCGTCGTGGCAAGGACCTTACCCCGGATGACCGTGGCGATTGGGGGGTCATGGCCAAGTGGTCGCCTGAATGGCTGGATGGCACCCTCGGATTCTACTACCGTAAAACCTCGGACATTCTTCCGCAGGCATGGCTGAATACCTCGTCACTCTCAACCGCCGGGGCACTCCCGCTACCAGCGGGGGCATTTCCCAACCTGCTCAACTCGCTCGGCACCGGCACTTACCAGTTCGCCTATGGCGATGACATCAACATCTACGGCATCAGCCTATCGAAGGAGTTCGGCGGCGTCAGTGTCGGCAGCGATCTCAACTTCCGGCAGAACATGCCACTGGCCAGCATCCCCGCCGTGCTGAGTTCAACCAGCCCCCTGGGCCTTGGTAATGGCTTCATGGTTATTCCGCCGCGCACGGCGGGCACGGGTGTCGTCTATGGCACGCCCCGGGATGGCGACAGCCTGAGCGCCACAGGCGATACCCTGCACTGGACCCTCAATGGCTTGATGACCATCGCCGACACCCCGCTGTTCGATTCAGCCACTCTGCTCGGCGAGCTGTACTACAGCAGGCTGATCAGCCTCGATAGCGAGAACGAGGCGCTCTACAAGGGCAAGAGCAGCTACCGCGGCATCGACAAGCCAACCCGCGACAACTGGGGCCTGGCGGTCAACTTCACCCCGACCTGGTACCAGGTATTTCCGGGTGTCGACCTGAGCGCACCGCTGTCACTCAACGTCGGCGTCGACGGCGTTTCACCGGTGGTGGCCGGCGGTGCGGAGGGCGCGGGCACCTATGCCATCGGCCTCGGTGCGGCGATCTACAACAAGTACTACGTCGATCTCAAGTACGTAGACGCCTTCGGCAAGAGTCAGTCCTGCGACGACGGTCAGACCGATGGCACTACGCCGGACGCGTTCGACACTGAACAGGATTACACCTGCTACGCCGGTGGCTACACGGCGTTCACCGGTGGAGGCGCCACCGAGGACCGCGCCGCCATGTACCTCACCTTCAAGACCACCTTTTGATCCACGAACGGCTTAGCTACTAAGCAGGAGAACAACAAGATGAAATTCGTGCATACGCTTCTGGCCGCCTCCCTGGCGCTGACCCTCGCAGGTCCGGCCCAAGCGGCCGTCTCCACTGCAGAAGCCGCCAAGCTCGGCGCCGAGCTGACGCTGATCGGCGCGGAAAAGGCCGGCAACGCCGACGGCTCCATCCCGGCCTACGAGGGCGGTCTGACTACCCCGCCGGCCAGCTACAAGCCCGGCGAAAGCATGCGTCCCGATCCGTTCGCCAACGAGAAGCCGCTGCTGGTGATCGACGGCAAGAACGTCGAGCAGTACAAAGACCAGTTGACTGCCGTGTCCGTCGAACTGGCCAAGCGTTATCCCGGCTTCCGTATGGAGGTCTACCCGACCCATCGCAGTGCTTCCATCCCCAAGGGTGTGTTGGACAACATCCTGAAGAACGCCGTCACGACCAAGTCCACGGAAGGTGGCAACGCCATCGAGAACGCGCTGCCGGGCACCCCCTTCCCGATCCCGCAGTCCGGCGCCGAGGCCATGTGGAACCACCTGCTGCGCTACCAGGGCATGAACATCTCCAGCAAGTTCGACAACTGGTTTGTCGACAGCAGTGGCCAGCCCAGCCTGGCTGCCACCGGCAACGCCTGGGTGAACTACGCGGTATACGACGATCTGAACAAGCCGATGCAAGCCCAGGATACCTACTATCAGATCAAGCTGATGTACACCGGCCCGGCCCGCCGTGCCGGCGAAGCGATCGTGCTACGTGACGCGGTCAACCCACTGGTCCAGCCGCGGCGCGCCTGGCAGTACCTGCCTGGCGTGCGCCGGGTCAAGCTGGCGCCGAGCCTGGCCTACGATACCCCCGACCCGGGCTCCGCCGGTGCGGCGACTTACGATGACGCCTTCGTCTTTCTTGGTGCGCTGGACCGCTACGACTGGAAGCTGGTGGGCAAGCAGGAACTGATCGTGCCCTATAACGCCTACCGGGTGACCTATGCGACCGACGCCAACAAGCTGCTCACGGCCAACCACATGGAACCAAGCTCCGTGCGCTGGGAGAAGCATCGCGTCTGGGTGGTCGAAGCCACCCTCAAGGAGGGCGCCCGCCATATCTACCACAAGCGCCGTTTCTACCTGGACGAGGACACCTGGATCGCCCTGGCTTCGGACCAGTACGACGCCCGCGGCCAGCTGTACCGGGGGGCCTTTGCCTTCCTCAGCCAGAGCTATGACCAGCAGGTCCCGGATGCCACACCCTACGTCAACTATGACCTGATCGGTGGCAGCTACAGCGTTAGCGGCCTTACCGGCCCGTACGGCGGCATCAAGTACAGCAAGCCACTGTCCAACGCGCAGTGGTCTTCCGAGTCGCTGGCCGGCGCGGGGATCCGCTGAAGCTACTCCGCCTGCCCGGGTAACGCCGGGCAGACTTTACGCCGGAGTGCATGTCCATGCCTTTCGGAGACCTTTTTCCAAGAGGACGCACTATGTGTTCTTTCAACAAATGCGTGCTGCTCGTGCTGTGCGCCACGTTGACGCTACAGCAGGCTGTCGCTCAGGCTGCCAGCTATGTCGACGTGCTGGACCTGCCGGCCAAGGCGAGTGCCTTGGCACTGCGCAG
This sequence comes from Pseudomonas sp. P4_C3, assembly GCF_056402075.1. NCBI lineage: Bacteria > Pseudomonadati > Pseudomonadota > Gammaproteobacteria > Pseudomonadales > Pseudomonadaceae > Pseudomonas > Pseudomonas sp. P4_C3. The sequence continues at coordinate 10,886 of NZ_JBFUIC010000025.1, read as the reverse complement.
TTCCCTGCTGGACGTTACCCGTGCGGGTGAACGTTTGGTGAGCGTTGGCCAGCGTGGCCATATTCTCTATTCCGATGATGCCGGCAAGACCTGGCAACAGGCCGCCGTGCCGGTCAGCTCCGATCTGAATGCCGTGTATTTTCCAACCGCCAAGCACGGCTGGGCGGTGGGCAATGACGGCGTGATCCTGCACAGCAGCGACGCCGGCCTGACCTGGAGCAAGCAGCTCGATGGCCGCCAGATCGGTGAGCTGGTACTCAAGCACTACAGCACCCTGGCCGCCGCCGAGCCAGGCAACGAAAAGTGGGCCATTCTGGCCGCTGCCGGCCAGCGGCTGGTCGACGAGGGTGCCGATAAGCCCTTCCTCGACGTCTGGTTCGCCGACGAGCAGCTCGGCTACGCGGTGGGCGTCTTCAACCTGATTCTGCGCACCACCGATGGTGGGCAGAGCTGGACGCCATTCCAGGACCGCACCGACAACCCCCAGGGCCTGCACCTGAATGCCATCGCCGCCACTGGCGACGCGCTCTATATCGCGGGCGAACAGGGTCTGCTGCGCAAGTGGGATGCCATTCTCGAACGTTTCACCGCGCTGGAAACGCCTTACAAGGGCAGCTTCTTCGGCGTTATCGGCAAACCCGGGGAGGTGCTGGTTTATGGCTTGCGCGGGAATGTTCTGTACAGCCGTGACGGTGGTTATACCTGGCAGGCACGCCCCTCCGATCTGCAGATCAGCTTTTCCGCCGCGCTGGTCGATGCCCAGGGCCACTATCGGCTGTTCACCCAGGCGGGCCACCAGTTGCTGGCCGAGGACAGCCAGCCGCGGCTGCGCCTGTTGCCGCAAGCGCAGCAGGCCCCGGTCGCCGGTGCGATCCAGGCCGCCAATGGTGCGCTGATCCTGGTTGGTGCGCGCGGCGTACGCAGCCTGCCTGCCCAATAACCAGAAGAATACGAGCGAGTATCCCTACATGGGCAAAATCCAACAAGACACCATGCCGGTGATCCGCGACCTGGCTGACTTCGACCCCCGCTCCGGCAATCGGCTGGAGCGACTGGTCTTCAACCACCGGGGGCCGTTCATCCTGTTCATGGCGCTAATCACTCTGGTGCTGGGCTATATGACGCTGACCCGCCTGGAACTGCGCCCCAGCTTCGAGAAGATGATTCCCCAGAGCCAGCCTTACATCCAGAACTACCTGGAGAACCGCGCCTCGCTACGGGGTTTGGGCAACTCGGTCCGGGTGGTGGTAGAGAACACCCAGGGTGACATCTTCGACCTCGAGTACCTGGCCGTGCTCAAGCAGGTCAATGACGAGCTGTTCCTCACCGAGGGCGTCGACCGTGCCTGGATGAAGTCGCTGTGGAGCCCGGCGGTACGCTGGACCGAGGTGACCGAAGAAGGCTTCCAGGGCGGTCCGGTGATGCCCGACTCTTATAAGGGTAGCGCGAGCGACATCGAGCAGCTGCAGCAGAACATCAACCGCGCCGGCATAGTCGGCAGTCTGGTGGCCAGCGACTTCAAGTCGACCATGCTGGTCGTACCGCTGCTGGACAAGGACTCGGCCACCGGCAAGAGCCTGAATTACCACGAGTTTTCCAAGCTGCTGGAGCAGCGCCTGCGTGACAAGATCGAGTACGCTGGGGACAGCACCGCGCGCGCGTCGGGTGAGGAGGGCACGGGCAAGTACAAGATCAGGGTGATCGGCTTCGCGAAGCTGATGGGCGACCTGATCGACGGCCTTATTCAAGTCATGATGTTCTTCGGCCTGGCCGTGGTCACGTCGCTGCTGATCATCTACCTGTACACCCGCTGTGTGCGCAGTACCCTGCTGGTGGTCGGTTGTTCACTGATGGCCGTGGTCTGGCAGCTGGGCATAATCGCCTGGCTGGGCTATGTCATCGATCCCTACTCGGTGCTGGTGCCATTCCTGATATTTGCCATCGGCGTGTCCCATGCAGCGCAGAAGATGAACGGCATCATGCAGGACATCGCCCGCGGCACCCACAAGCTGATCGCCGCTCGCTATACCTTCCGCCGCCTGTTTATTGCCGGAGTCACCGCGCTGCTGGCGGACGCCGTGGGCTTCGCCGTGCTGATGTTGATCGACATCCCGGTGATCCAGGACCTGGCCATTACCGCCAGCATCGGCGTGGCCGTGCTGATCTTCACCTCGCTGCTGATGATGCCGGTGGCGCTGTCCTACGTCGGCGTCGGGCGCAAGGCCGCCGACCGCGCGCTAAAGATCGACAACCGCGCCGTCGAGCACCGTGGCTTCGGCAAGCTATGGGATCTGCTTGACCGCTTCACCACGCGCAAGTGGGCCACCTGCACCGTGCTGGTGGCCGTGCTCATGGGCATCGGCGGTTTCATGGTCAGCCTTCAATTGCAGATCGGCGATCTCGACAGCGGCGCGCCCGAGCTGCGCGCCGACTCGCGCTACAACCGCGACAATGCCTACATCACCAGCCACTACGCACTTTCCAGCGACATGTTCGCGGTGATGATCAAGACCGCCCCGGAAGGTTGCCTGAACTACCAGACCCTGGTCCTGGCCGATCGCCTGGCCTGGGAGCTGCAACAGCATCCGGGGGTGCAGACCACCGTATCGCTGGTCAACGCCGTGCGCCAGATCACCGCCGGCAGTTTCGAKGGCAACCCCAAGCTCAACAGCATCCAGCGCAACCAGGACATGCTCAACTACGCCGCGCAACAAGCCTCGGTCAACGCCCCCGAGCTATTCAACACCGACTGCTCGCTGATGCCGGTGATCGCCTTTCTCAAGGATCACAAGGCAGAAACCCTGGACGCGGTGGTGGCCATTGCCGACAAGTTCGCCCGGGAAAACAGCACCGAAGATCGCCAGTTACTGCTGGCCGCAGGCTCAGCCGGGATCGAGGCCGCGACCAACATCGTGGTGCGCGAAGCCAACCGCACCATGCTGCTGTACGTCTACCTGGCGGTGATCCTGTTCTGCCTGATCACCTTCCGCAGCTGGCGCGCGACGCTGGTGGCGCTCCTGCCGCTGGTGCTGACCTCGATTCTCTGCGAGGCGCTGATGGTGGTGATGGGCATAGGCGTCAAGGTCGCCACCCTGCCGGTGATCGCCCTGGGCGTGGGCATAGGTGTGGACTACGCGCTGTACCTGCTCAGCGTGCAGCTGCACTACCAGCGCCATGGCATGTCGTTGTCGGACGCCTACCAGAACGCGGTCGCCTTCACCGGGCGGGTGGTGGGGCTGGTCGGCATCACCCTGGCGGCCGGGGTGATCTGCTGGGCCTGGTCGCCGATCAAGTTCCAGGCCGACATGGGCATCCTGCTGACCTTCATGTTCCTGTGGAACATGCTCGGTGCGCTGATCCTGATCCCGGCGCTGTCGCACTTCCTGCTGCCGGCTCAGGCGCAGATGAAGCCGATTCCAGCGGATGGCGCCGCGCCTGCCAAGAGCAACGCCGAGGCGGTGACATGAGCCGGTGGCACCGGCCTGTTGCTGGACTACCAGCTGCGCCGCTACCCGCTGCCGAACAAGACTGGATTTGCCCTGACGCCTGCACAGGTGCAGGCCCTCGACGGCGCCATCGAACAGCGTTTCGATGGCCTGCTGGTCGAGCATTCCACGCACACCGAGGTGCTGGCCAAGATCAGGGCCAGCTACCGCTTCGTGCGCGCCGAATTGCAACAGGATAAAGGTCGCGCGCAGGGCGGCGCCGAGTTCTACCTCAGTCACGCGGTGCTCGATCTCGACGAACTTGCGATGACGGTGCTCGGGGAGCAGAGCTGAACCCAATCGCCTTCCATCAAGCCAATCAATGCCTGATCCACAGACCTCACCAACAGACATTCCAACCAGCGAGCTACCCATGGCAATTGCACAACTGCAAGGCAAACAGATCCTGATCACTGGCGCGGCCTCCGGCATCGGCCGCGCGTCCGCCATTGCCTTCGCCCGCGAGGGCGCCCACATCATCGCCAGCGACTTGCAGCTCGACGCGCTGCGGAGCCTGCAGGAAGAAATCCACGCGCTGGATGTGCAATGCCACATCTACACGGTCGACGTCAGCAGCGAAGCGGCCATGCGGGGCTTCTGCGAGCAGGTGATCGCCGAACTGGGGGCACCTGACGTGCTTTACAACAATGCCGGCATCGCCCACCTCGGCAAGTTCCTCGACAGCGACCTGGCCCACTGGCAGCGGGTGATCAACGTCAACCTGATGGGCGTGGTCTACGGCTGCCACCTGTTCATTCCGCACATGCYGGCCGCCGGCGGCGCGCGCCAGGTGGTCAATGTCTCCTCCACGGCGAGCTTCGCCCCGGCGCCGTCCATGGCAGCCTATGCGGCCTCCAAGGCGGCCGTCGCCGGCCTCAGCGATGTGCTGCGCATGGAACTGGCCGGTAGCGAGATAGTGGTCACCGACGTCTGTCCGGGGGTGATCAACACTGCCATCACCACCAGCGGCAGCGCTACTTCCCCGGGCATGACCTCGGCGCAGTTGCAGCGCCTGCAGAGCTACTACGCCCGCGAGGGATGCTCCCCGGATGTCGTGGCCAACGACGTGCTACAAGCCGTGAAAACCGGTAAGACCCTGGTGCTCAGCGGTCCTTATGCGAGCCTGGCCTTTCACCTCAAGCGCATCTCGCGGCGCCTGTTGCAGAAGGTGACGCTTGGCAACGCCCGCAAGGCCGGCTATCTCTGAGGTGCAGCAGACGCCGAGTTGGCAACGCCCCGCACTCGACAAGGAGTGCTTTACCGCTCGGCGCCAGCAGCAACGGCCGTACGATACTTGGCTGGCGTCACCGCATGCGCAGCCCGAAAACAGGCCCTCAGGTGCTGAACCCACTCTCCTGGGCAATGCGGGCAATCGGCATGCTGGACATGCTGGACATGCTGGACATGCTGGACATGCTCAGCAGCTTGCGCGCCTGCTCCAGCCGCACACTCAGAATATAACGATGCGGCGGCATGCCCATGGCATCTTCAAAAATCCGCCGGAAGTGGGCATGGCATTCTGACGATTAAGCGTGAGCGCGGTCTCGATACTGGAGACCGCGTTTTTTTCAACCGTGGCACTGCAGAAGCGACCATAGGACGATAAATCCTACGTTCCACACAAGATCGGCATAGGGGACGGTCTTCATAGACCGTACCCCTGCCACACCACCCGGCATGCGGGTCGGCGTGCTGCCAGTGGAAGGACTTGCATTGCTGTTCGGGGTGTATCGCTTCATGGCCATCGCCACCTGCAACACCATCGGCAATAGCGTGGCGACGGTGGTGGTCTCAAAGTGGTCGGGGGAGTTTACCGAACAGACTGCAAAGGCCGAATACAGCCGAGTGTTCGGGCGTAATCCAGAGGCAGCGCTTTAACCGATCAATGGCCTGTTGATGGGAAGTGAAAACTCCTTGAAATTACTGATTTTCTCTAACTGTAAAGGGCCCTTAAAAGGCCCTTTTTTATTCAAAAAAATTTCTGCGGGCACTGAAGACTTTCATGAGCAAAGCATGTTCGTTTGAGGTCGCTTTGTAGTGCTTCGCGACGGGCAGAAATCGGCCAAAAGGGGACATCGAAGATTGGCCGATAACGGACCGCTAACCTTCCCAGTGCTTAATGTAGTTCGCGGGTACTGGATACCGGGAGTGCACATCATGGGCAGTGGCTCAGCTCTCAGGCCAAGCCACTGAGAGAAATTAAAGCACAAGGCCAAGCACTGGATTACGTACCTGGCCCTAACCACCAAAAAGGGGACCTTTTATCGACTGATTGGCGCCGAGAGAATCGTATAGCCATACCCGGACACTCTCCACTTGCTCCAACAAACCTCAGTCCCTCAGTCCCTCAGTCCTTCTGCAAAGCGCACGGCTGCACGCATCGGCCCGACAGCGTGCGAACTGGAAGGGCCGACGCCAACCTTTAACAGATCAAAAACACTCCAGCGGCATACTTAGTTCCGCAGCTAACGCTGGTGGATGATCAGGCTTTGTAGACCGGAAAGCGTTCGCACAGCTCTGAAACGTGGCGAGCGATACGAACCTCTACCTCGGCATCACCGAGTTTGTCGAGGATGTCGCAGATCCAGCTGGCAAGGACGCTGCATTCTGGCTCCTGGAATCCACGTGTGGTAACCGCAGGAGTACCAATTCGCAGGCCGGAAGTCACAAACGGCGACTGTGGGTCGTTCGGCACCGCATTTTTGTTCACGGTAATGCCTGCTCGGCCCAGCGCAGCATCGGCATCCTTACCCGTCAGACGCTGACGAATCAGACTGACCAGAAACAGATGATTGTCGGTTCCACCCGAAACCACATCGTAACCTCGGTGGATGAATACGTTTGCCATCGTCCTGGCGTTTTTGATGACCTGCTGTTGATACGCTTTGAATCCAGGCTCCAGCGCTTCCTTGAAGCACACAGCCTTCGCGGCGATCACATGCATCAATGGGCCGCCCTGCCCGCCTGGAAAGACTGCCGCGTTGAGTTTGCGCTCAAGGTCTTCATTACCTTTGGCAAGAATCAAACCACCACGGGGACCGCGTAGCGTCTTGTGAGTGGTAGTCGTGACTACATGCGCGTAGGGAAGCGGATTCGGATACAGGCCGGYCGCCACCAATCCGGCCACGTGGGCCATATCGACGAACAGGTAGGCGCCGACCTTATCAGCGATGGCGCGAAAGCGCGGGAAATCCAGGGTTTTTGAGTAAGCGGAGAACCCGGCGATGATCATTTCCGGTTGATGCTCGACCGCCAGTCGTTCCACCTCGTCGTAATCAATCAACCCCGTCACGGTATCGATACCATACTGCACCGAGTTGTAGAGCTTACCGGAGAAACTGACCTTGGCACCATGAGTCAAATGTCCACCGTGAGCCAGGCTCATCCCCAATACAGTGTCACCCGGCTGGAGGAGTGCCAGGTAAACAGCGGCATTAGCCTGACTACCGGAGTGCGGCTGAACGTTGGCGTAATCTGCACCAAACAATTCCTTGGCTCTGTTGATCGCCAACTGCTCAACCTTGTCGACGTGCTCGCAGCCGCCGTAGTAACGCTTGCCTGGGTAACCTTCAGCATACTTGTTGGTCAGCCCACTGCCCTGGGCTTCCATCACCCGCTGACTGGTGTAGTTTTCTGAAGCAATCAGCTCGATATGCTGTTCCTGACGGAGCTCTTCGGCGTCAATCGCACTCAGCAGTTCGTCATCGTAGCCCTGGATTTGGTCTTGCTGGCTGAACATTGCTTATCTCTCCTTCAACTTTTATTTTTGTTCGAATCAGGAAATCCAGCGCGCAGAAACGGTTCAAACAGCGAACGTGAACGCGCCGGATGAACGACTTTTGAATGTTTGAGTTGGTCAGCTGATATAGGCGATAAAGGCATTGACGCCTGCTTGCGCCACAATCTCATCCTGATCGGGAGTACCTGAACTGCACCCTACCCCACCCACGATGAACTCTTGCATGAAGAGCGGCAGCCCACCGGCGACAATGGAAAAGCGTCCCTGGTTGCTGGTATTGATGCCGAAGGCCGGCTTGCCTGGCACGCTGATGTCGCCATAGGCGCGCGTCGATTTACGTGCGGCGGCAGCAGTGAAGGATTTGCTGATGGCAATGTCGATACTGGTGATCCGCGCATTATCCATGCGCTGAAACATGATCAGATGACCGGCGTCATCGGTAATGGCGATGTCCATATCAACCGCCAGCTCCTTGGCTTTCGCAAGGCAAGCTTGCATGATGTGTTGAGCATCAGCCATTGTCAGTCTGGGTACCATTTTCATTGTCTTCGACCTCAGATTTGATGAATTAAAACCACTCCAACCCTATTTGTTCAGAACTCCAGAATTCTCTTCTTGGGTTTTACTTCTGCACCTCCTCGCTCAATCTCTGCAAAGAACTCAGGCAGTGAAGTCGATAGCGCGGACAGGATCTTGCCCAGCGTGTTAACCCCGGGGCTTGCTTGATTCTTTTCTATGACAGATATGGAGCTATGGGTAACCCGTGCTTTTTCGGCGAGTTTGCGCTGTGTAAGGCCTTGTCGAAGACGTAGTGATTTAAGCGTTTGCGCCATCACAAAATCATCCGCCCCAGCTGTTTTTCTACCCTTGTCCAGGGTCAGCCCGTCGCTGGCTACAAGGACAGGTATTTCCTCGGCAGGCATGTCCCGCTCGAACTCAAGCCAGGTCGTTTTCCAGGTTTTACCGGTGACGGGATGCACTCCCTCCGGAGCGAGCACAGCAAGCGGCATCATCACGTAAGGTCTATCGATGAGATCCGACCTTGGCAGTACCCCATGCTCATAAACGCCCACAAAATCCCCGTACAGCAAAATATCGATATCCACCGGTAAGACGATTCGAGGAGCCAGCACGCGCGCGTATCTGGCCTCAAAACGCTTTAGAACATCACTCAACTGGCCCAGCGATAGTTCAGTGCGTCCGGACAGAACAAGGTTAAAAAAATCGTCGCCCACACAGCCGGCAGCCGCAGAGGAATAGACCGGGGAGCACTGAACATCCACTAGCAATGCGGCCAGGAAATCCAACGCCAGCCCCAAATGATGATCTCGGTCCTGGTTACTCCCTAACCCGAGGTAAATCAAAGTCGACATGGCGCTGGACTCCTGAGAAGGCTGTAACGGCAAAGGTTTACTTTGTCAGCCAGGCATTGAAGCGTTCATTGAGTTCGTCGGCATGGTCACCCCACCACTCGGCATTCATTTGTAATGCTGTCTTGAAGTTTTCCGGGGAGGTCGGCAGATGCGGTTTCATCTCCTCGCTGACCAGGGCTTGCGACGATTTACGCGTCGGGCCATAGGCGATGTATTTGCTTTGCTCAGCCAGCACCGGGGTGCTCGTGGCGAACTTGAGGAATTCCATGGCCCGCGCTTTGTTCTTGCTGCCGGCCGGCACAGCCCACACATCCATGTCGTACAACTGACCGTCCCAGATAATCTTGAACGGTTGCTTCTCTTGGGTCTGAGCCGTCCAGATACGTCCATTCCATGCCGAGGTCATTACGACCTGGCCGTCCGCAAGCAACTGCGGCGGCTGGGCACCTGCTTCCCACCAGATCACCTGACTCTTGATCGAGTCGAGTTTGGCGAATGCCCGCTCGATACCCGCCTCGGTTTCCAAGGTGGAATACACTTCATTACGAGGCACCCCATCGGCCAGCAGTGCCCACTCCAACGTGCCTTGAGGCGCCTTGCGCAAGCCACGCTTGCCAGGGAATTTGTTCAGGTCGAAGAAATCCTTAAGCGTTGCGGGCTGCTCACCTTTGAACGCGTTGACGTTGTAAGCGACCGCCGTCGACCAAATGATGTTTGCCACCGCACAGTCGGTGACGGCGCCGGAGATGAAGTCCACGTCAACCGGGGCGCCGCCCGTCCCCGCTTCCAGGTCCTTGCTCGGGTTGATACGTTCGAACAGCCCCGCATTGCACGCCCGAACGGCATCCGGTAATTCCATGTCGACGACGTCCCAGGTGACGTTTTTGGTATCGACTTGAGCCTTGAGCTGAGCGATGCCACCGGAGTAATCCTCCAGCGTGGTTTTCACTCCAGTTTTCTCGCTGAATGGCTTGATCGCTGCCTTGGTCTGGGCAGCCGCCAATGAGCCACCGTATGTGACAATCGTCAGATTCTCTTGCGCCATCGCAGACACACACGCGAGGCTTGTTACCGCGCATATCAACATCTTTTTCATAACTGCTTCCCTAGATCTCAGATCAATTAGTGATTCCACGAACGCGGAGCGAACGACGGCGCAGGACTTCGATAGACAGCAACAGCAAGACAGACAAAATGATCAGCAACGTTGCAGCAGCGAGAATCGTGGGACTGATCTGCTCACGCATTCCGGACCACATCTGACGAGGGATGGTGCGCTGCTCGACTCCCCCCAAAAACTGAACGATCACCGCCTCGTCGAACGAAGTTATGAATGCGAACAGCCCGCCTGAAATGATGCCGGGGCGAATGAGCGGAAACGTCACGTTGAAAAACGTATAGGTTGCCGATGCGCCCATGCTGGCGGCGGCGCGGGTCAGTGAATGATCGAACCCCACGAGCGTTGCGGTGACGGTCAGAATCACGAAAGGTGTACCCAGCACAGCGTGCGACAGGATCAGCGCGAGCAGGCTCTGGCCAATCCCCAATTTGCTGTAAAAGAAGTACATGCCAGCGGCTGAAATAATCACTGGGACGATCATCGGCGAAATCAGAATGCCAGTGAGCAGGCGTTTGTACGGCAGGTCAGCGCGGCTCAGCCCAATGGATGCGAGCGTACCGAGCGCGGTAGCGATCACTGTTGCACCACACGCCACCAGGAAACTGTTCTTGATCGACAGCACCCAAAGCGGGTCGTTGATCAGCTGGTGATACCAGCGTAAGGAAAATGCCTCCGGTTTCAGACGAAGCATGTCCGACGTGAAGCTGAAATACGGCTCGACGTTAAAGGACAACGGGATGATTACTAGAATCGGTACCACCAGAAACATCAGCACGAGCAGGGCAAATCCGCGCACGGTGAAAAACCAGCAGCGTTCGAAAGGTCCGATGTAATTTGGAAGGCTCATGGCTCACCCCAACTTCATATTGGTAATGCCTACGAATCGGTCGTAGACCCAGTACATCAGCAGCACCACCACCAGAAGCAGGCTGGCAATTGCCGAAGCCAGCCCCCAGTTCAAGGACGTCTGCATGTGATAAGCGATGAAGTTGCTGATCATCTGGCCGGTTCGGCCACCCACAAGTGCAGGCGTGATGTAGTAACCAACCGCGAGAATGAAGACCAGAATCCCCCCTGCACTGACGCCTGGCAGGGAAAGCGGAAAGTAGATCTTGAAAAAGGTACGCATGGAGCTGGCGCCCATGGAGTGCGCAGCACGGATGTAGATC
>NZ_JBFUIC010000024.1:0-37709 GCF_056402075.1 Pseudomonas sp. P4_C3 | reverse complement strand
AAAAAAACCGGGCGGCTGTAGGGCCGCCCGGTTCCGGTGGACCGTTACAAATGCGATTCGGCGTATTCGGCCAGGATCGAACGTGGCACCCCTTGCAGGGTGATGTGCACCCCGTTCGGGAAGTCCTTGAAGCGTTCAGTGAGGTAGGTCAGCCCGGAGCTGGTCGCGGACAGGTAAGGGGTATCGATCTGCGCCAGGTTGCCCAGGCACACCACTTTGGAACCGGCGCCGGCACGGGTGATGATGGTTTTCATCTGGTGCGGCGTGAGGTTCTGGCATTCGTCGATCAGGATCAGGCTCTGCTGGAAGCTGCGGCCCCGGATGTAGTTGAGGGATTTGAACTGCAACGGCACTTTGCTGAGGATGTAATCGACGCTGCCATGGGTGCTTTCATCATCCATGTGCAAGGCTTCGAGGTTGTCGGTGATGGCGCCCAGCCACGGCTCCATTTTTTCCGCTTCGGTGCCGGGCAGGAAGCCGATTTCCTGGTCCAGGCCCTGCACGCTGCGGGTGGCGATGATGCGGCGATAACGTTTGCTGACCATGGTCTGCTCGATCGCAGCGGCCAGCGCCAGGATGGTTTTACCTGAACCCGCGGCACCCGACAGGTTGACCAGGTGGATGTCCGGATCGAGCAAGGCGTACAACGCCAGGCTCTGATAGATATCACGCGGCTTGAGGCCCCAGGCCTCCTGGTGCAGCAGCGGTTCCTGGTGCAGGTCGAGGATCAGCAAGCGGTCCTCTTCGATCTCCTTGATCCAGCCGACAAAGCCCTGCTCATCAATGATGAATTCGTTGATGTGCACCGCCGGCAGGTTGTCGATCAACTGCACCTGATGCCAGGTGCGGCCGTGGTCCTGACGGGTTTCGACCTTGCTCACGCGGTCCCAGAAAGAGCCGGTCATGTTGTGGTAGCCGTTGGGCAGCAAGGACACGTCATCGACCAGTTGGTCGGTGCTGTAGTCCTCGGCCGCGATCCCGCAGGCGCGCGCCTTGAGGCGCATGTTGATGTCTTTGGTGACCAGTACCACGGGCTTCTTCGGGTCGCGCGCGTGAAGGTCGATAAGTTGATTGATGATTTTGTTGTCGTTCAAGTGCTCGGGCAGAATCAGGTTCGGCTCGGCATGCTTGCTCATCAGAATTGACAGCAAACCCTTGGGTCCGCTTTTGCCACGCTGGATCGGCACACCCTGCTCGACGTCCTCGGGAGAGGCATCGCCCAGGGTCTTGTCGATCAGGCGGATGGCCTGGCGGCATTCGGCGGCTACGCTGTGATGCCCGCTCTTGAGCTTGTCGAGCTCTTCRAGCACGGTCATCGGGATCGCGACGTGGTGTTCTTCGAAGTTAAGCAGCGCGTTTGGATCGTGAATCAATACGTTGGTATCGAGTACATAAAGGATTGGCTGGTTGGAAGAAGAGCTACGTCCGTGATCATCCATACTCGGTCACCTTTGTGGGAGCCAGTCGACGCAATACCTTGACAGTGCTGCGCCTCGAAGTGACTGCCGAGTACACCTGCGGGGACTCAAGTGTTCTGCATACATGCGGGGTCTTGGAAGACGCCACCTGTGTTGCAGGTTTCGGCGGTCTGTCTTCGTAATACTCCAAAACGTGTGACAGAAAAAAGTACTTTGACGCTTTTTTGAAGTTTATTTTGCAGATTGACCAATAACACTTGGCGGACTGCCATCACCCGTTTACAGTCGGAAGTCAACCTGCAGCGAATCCCCTTCCAAAATCGCCATAAACCCAATGTTTACGGGGTTTTGTCGTTTTCAGCGAAACGCATCCTGGCAATCTTCCCAGCCGATTCCGACAGGCGCCGTTTGCGTGACCAGCCACGGCAACGCCGTTTTCACCCCATCCTGCTTCACATTGAAATTGATCACCCCGTGCCGCCAGAGCAGCATCAGGGTCAGCACCCGTTGCGCACTCGGGTTGCCCTTGAGTTTGCCGGCGCCGTCCAGGGCATCGATGTCCCACAGCGCTACCTGCAGCCCCTGAGCCTTGAAGAAGCCTTCGGCATCGGAACGGCGCTGGCCATCGGGCGGACGGAACAGTGGCACGTAGTTCTCCGGCAGCTTGCTTTTGACCAGTTCGGCACTGCGGCGCACCGAGTCCTGCCAGTCCTGCCAGTGGCTGTGGGAACGGAACTCCCAGCCTTGTACGCCGATGCACTGGGTCGAGTAGGTCGCTTGCAGGTTACTCACCGAATGCTCGGCCAAACGGGCCTGGATGTCCTTGCCGAGGACGAAGAATGTCCCGCTCAGGTTCGACTTGCGCAGGTACTCGGTGACCCAGGCGGTGTTATCCGGCACGGCATTGGCAGCGCTGTCGAAAGTCAGCAGAAACAGCCGGTCATGCATCTCGTCGCCGCTGCGCTCATAGTCGCCGAAACGATCGACTTCGCTGCTGGTTTGCGGGAACAGCGCGGCCTTGCGCAACTGCTCGTCCAGGTACTGGGTGTGGAACACACGGCTCGGCTCGGCCCACTTGATGTAGTAGCTGTCTGCGCCGACCTGGAATTTGGCAGCCTGCTCGCGCAAGGTGGGCATGTCTTCGACCAGGAAACAGAAGGAGGCATCCTGGTCGCAACTCTGTTGAGCGAAGTTGTAGTTGGCCAGCAGCCGTTGCCACAGACGCTGGCGAACCCGGTTGACCGACTCCAGATTGATCGTGCGCAAGCCCAGGCGCTGGGCCAGGGCGGGTTCATCCAGCGACTCGCTGGCCAACAGGACACTGGAAAACATGAGGATTTCTGCCCTCGACGCCACGTCGAACAGCGTCGGGTTACCGAGCTTTTCCGGCCAGGTGCTGCGATCGAGCGTCGCCACATCGCTTGGTGCCGCGATGGCGCCGAAGCTCAGTAGCCAGATCGAGATGAGAAAAGCGATACGCAATGGGATGTCTCCATAACAAAACCCGCGCGGCACTATAGCTGATCCAGACTCGACTCCCGCAGCATCACTGAATCACTGTGGGAGCGAGCTTGCTCGCGATAGCGATCTGGCATTCAACAATGATGTCAGCTGACACACCGTCATCGCGAGCAAGCTCGCTCCCACAGGGTTTGATGCAAGCCACCGGCCATCACCTATGGACGCGATAGCTGGAGTCAACACCGACAACCCCCTAGAATCGCCGCCACGATTAAAGGAGACGACTTCATGCTGATGGTGATTTCACCCGCCAAGACCCTCGACTATGAAACACCGCCGGCGACCCAGCGCTTCACCCAGCCGCAGTACCTCGACCACTCCCAGGAGTTGATCCTGCAATTGCGTGAGCTGTCCCCGGCGCAGATCAGCGAGTTGATGCACGTCTCCGACAAGATTGGCGGGCTCAACGCCGCGCGCTTCGGCAGCTGGACCCCCGCGTTCACCCCGGAAAACGCCAAGCAAGCTCTATTGGCGTTCAAGGGCGACGTTTACACCGGCATGAATGCGCAAACCCTCAGCGAAGCCGATTTCGACTACGCCCAAAAACACTTGCGCATGCTCTCGGGTCTCTATGGCCTGCTGCGTCCGCTGGACCTGATGCAACCCTACCGCCTGGAAATGGGCACCAGGCTGGCCAACGCCCGGGGCAAGGATTTGTATGCCTTCTGGGGCACGCGCATCAGCGAATGGCTGAACGAAGCCCTGGTCGATCAAGGCGATGACGTGCTGCTCAACCTGGCGTCCAACGAGTACTTCTCGGCGGTCAAGCGCAACGCCTTGAACGCGCGCATCATCAATACCGAATTCAAGGACCTGAAGAACGGCCAGTACAAAATCATCAGCTTCTACGCGAAAAAGGCTCGCGGCTTGATGAGCCGCTTCGTCATCGAAGAACGCATCAACGACCCGGCCACCCTCAAGCAGTTCGACGTTCAAGGCTATCGCTACAGCACCGAACAATCCAAACCGGACAATCTGGTGTTTCTGCGCGATCACGCACCAGAGTGATGCACCCAGTCGGCGCACGACCTCCACAACTCTCGTGCGCCGACCCTTGACTCACTTCAACCTTCCCCGCCTTTTCGCCATATTTATGGCGCCAAAAATACATCGCCCAATTTTCTAACTTTAGTTTCACTCGACTTCGATCTTTTTTTTGCGTAGTGGCACTGACTTTTTTTAACAGTAGTGGCAAAAAAATATCCCGCCCAATGATCCGCCTATATATAAAGGGCGAAACGGCAAGTGCTATCAGTTTGAGAGCAGTGCCACCTTTCTCAATATTTCAAGAAATTTCAGATTTCACGATGAGCGGACTGGAACTATGTCCAAACGCGCCGCTCATACCACCGGTAACGATTCTCGCCGAGCGTGTACGAGATAACTTACGCAGATAAGCGATTCACGTAGCGAAGTTGAAACACTAACTTGCGCTGACTAATCACTGATTTGGACAACAGCAATCGGACAGGAGATAACGCGGTATGACTATCCCCTACAAGGCCACGGCAGCGCCCCTATAAACGTGCTCACCCGAGCACCCAACCGCTTGATCCACGGGCTTTCGGCCTGACATCAAGCGTGCAAGGCCGTTGCACCTGCATCCTTCCGACAGGAGGATCGGCTGCATAACAGGGCAAATCATAACAACAAGGCCTAGTTGCGCACACCTTGAGTGCATTTATTTAGACACTCGTAACTTATATGCCAGCACACGGCATTGCTGTGCCTGTAAGGCACACTTGCGAGTGCACTAAAACACGCTGAACACCATTAACTCCGGCCATCTAATGGCTTGATGTATACAGGCTTGATAACAGAGAGGTAATTGCGATGCGCATCAGCATTTTTGGTTTGGGTTACGTCGGCGCAGTATGTGCCGGTTGCCTGTCTGCACGGGGCCATGACGTCGTTGGCGTCGATGTGGCCAAAGACAAGATCGATATGATTAATGCCGGCAAATCGCCGATTGTTGAACCGGGCCTTGGTGAACTTCTGGCCCAGGGCATCCAGACCGGTCGCCTGCGTGGTACCACCAACTTCGCCGAGGCGATTCGCGACACCGACCTGTCGATGATCTGCGTGGGCACGCCGAGCAAAAAGAACGGTGATCTGGAACTGAACTACATCGAGGCAGTGTGCCGCGAAATCGGTTTTGTCCTGCGTGACAAGACCACCCGCCACACCATCGTCGTGCGCAGCACCGTGCTGCCGGGTACCGTGGCCAACGTGGTCATCCCGATTCTCGAAGACTGCTCCGGCAAGAAAGCCGGCGTTGATTTCGGCGTGGCCGTGAACCCTGAGTTCCTGCGCGAAAGCACCGCCATCGCCGACTACGACCAGCCGCCAATGACCGTCATCGGCGAATTCGACAAGGCTTCCGGCGACGTTCTGCAATCGCTGTACGAAGAGCTCGACGCACCGATCATCCGCAAGGACATCGCCGTCGCCGAGATGATCAAGTACACCTGCAACGTGTGGCACGCCACCAAGGTCACCTTCGCCAACGAAATCGGCAACATCGCCAAGGCGGTCGGCGTCGACGGTCGCGAAGTGATGGACGTGGTCTGCCAGGACAAGACCCTCAACCTGTCCCAGTACTACATGCGCCCAGGCTTCGCCTTCGGCGGCTCGTGCCTGCCAAAAGACGTGCGTGCCCTGACCTACCGCGCCGGTTCCCTGGACGTGGAAGCCCCGTTGCTCAACTCACTGATGCGCAGCAACGAATCCCAGGTGCAGAACGCTTTCGACATCGTTTCCAGCCACGACAAACGCAAAGTCGCCCTGCTGGGCTTGAGCTTCAAGGCCGGTACCGACGACCTGCGCGAAAGCCCGCTGGTCGACCTGGCGGAAATGCTGATCGGCAAGGGCTATGACCTGAGTATCTACGACAGCAACGTCGAATACGCCCGTGTTCACGGTGCGAACAAGGACTACATCGAGTCGAAGATCCCTCACGTCTCGTCCTTGCTCAACTCCGATTTCGACGCGGTGATCAACAACTCCGACGTGATCATCCTCGGCAACCGCGACGAGAAGTTCCGCGCTCTGGTGCAGGACGTTCCACACGGCAAGCAAGTGATCGACCTGGTCGGTTTCATGTCCAAGGCCACCAGCGTGACTGGCCGGACTGAAGGTATCTGCTGGTAACGCGGTATCTGTAGGAGCTGCCGCAGGCTGCGATCTTTTGGCGCCGRCGTGATTGCTGAAGATCAAAAGATCGCAGGCTTCGCCAGCTCCTACAGGGATTCTGGCGTCATCCAGAGCGGGTGCCGCCAGTTTTCACAGGCCTGCCTTAACCCCATCGGGCCACCCCAAAGGCTCGCCCGAGATCGAGACGGATGCAGATTATGCACAGGCTAAAACACGGCCTACTCCAGGCCGCCGGTTGGCTGTTCTACCTGAGTTTACTGATGGGCCTCGCCATGGCGTTGCCCGTGTCCACGTTCGACTCCGAGTCGAAGGACTTCATTTTCCTGATTGGCGCCGTGGGTATCTGGCGCTACTCGATGGGTGCCACGCACTTTGTGCGCGGCATGATTTTTCTGTACATCGTCTACCCGTACCTGCGGCGTAAAGTGCGCAAGCTGGGCAAAGCGGCTGACCCGTCCCACGTGTTCCTGATGGTCACCAGTTTCCGTATCGATGCCCTGACCACTGCGCAGGTCTACAGCTCGGTAATCCGCGAAGCCATTGACTGCGGCCTGCCGACCACCGTGGTCTGCTCCATCGTGGAAATGTCCGATGAGCTGCTGGTCAAAAGCCTGTGGAACCGGATGAATCCGCCGTCCCGGGTCAAGCTCGATTTCGTGCGCATTCCCGGCACCGGCAAACGCGATGGCCTGGCCTACGGCTTCCGCGCCATCTCCCGGCACCTGCCGGATGATCGCGCCGTGGTCGCGGTGATCGATGGCGACACCGTGCTGGCTGAAGGCGTGGTGCTCAAGACCGTGCCGTGGTTCCAGCTGTTCGGCAACGTCGGCGGCCTGACCACCAACGAGTTCTGCGAAGTGCGCGGCGGCTACATCATGAGCGAATGGCACAAACTGCGTTTCGCCCAGCGCCACATCAACATGTGCTCGATGGCCTTGTCCAAGCGCGTGCTGACCATGACCGGCCGCATGTCGGTGTTCCGCGCCACCGTGGTCACCAACCCGGACTTCATCGCCGACGTGGAAAGCGACTCGCTGCAACACTGGCGCCTGGGTCGCTTCAAGTTCCTTACCGGCGATGACAAGTCGAGCTGGTTCAGCCTGATGCGCCTGGGCTACGACACGTTCTACGTGCCCGACGCGGCGATCAACACCGTTGAACACCCGCCGGAAAAGAGCTTCATCAAGGCCAGCCGCAAACTGATGTTCCGCTGGTACGGCAACAACCTGCGGCAGAACTCCCGTGCCCTGGGCCTGGGGATCAAACGCCTCGGTGTGTTCACTTCGGTGGTGCTGTTCGACCAGCGCGTGTCGATGTGGACCTCGCTGCTGGGCCTGACCGTGGCGTTGATCGCCAGCTTCAAGTACGGCACCGCGTTCATCCTGGTGTACCTGCTGTGGATCGGCATTACCCGGTTCATCCTGACCTTGTTGCTGTCGTGCTCCGGACACCGGATCGGCCCGGCCTACCCGGCGATTCTCTATTACAACCAGATCGTCGGCGCGCTGGTGAAGATCTACGTGTTCTTCCGCCTCGACAAACAGTCCTGGACTCGCCAACCCACCTCTCTGACCCGTGATCTCGCCAGCTTTCAACGTTGGTTCAACACCTGGTCGTCTCGGACCATGACCTTCTCTGCCGGCAGCATTTTTGTCGCCGTGCTGCTGTTGATGGTCTGACCGAACTCGCCTGAATTAACTAGGAAAACGCCCCCTATGAATACCGCCGTCAACGCCAACGTAGTGCACGAATCCGAAGCCCAGCGCCAACACGCCCGAGTGAAAATCCCGGCCAAGTTGCGTTTCTTCGGCCCTGACCGGACGCCGGTCGAAGCCCGGGTGATCGACCTGTCCGCCGGTGGCCTGGCATTCAACGCCGGTCAATTGCCGCTGAAGATCGGTGACGTGTACAAGGCCCGCCTGCAATTCCTCATCGACAATCTCGGCCTGGCCATCGACGTCGAGTTGCAGGTCCGCTCCTTCGATCGCGAGACCGGACGCGCCGGCTGCCAGTTCCAGAACCTGGAACAACGGGACATCTCGACCCTGCGCCACCTGATCACTTCGCACCTGGCTGGCGACATTGTCAGCGTGGGTGAAATGCTGGCGACCCTGCAGCGCGACAACTTCACCAAGGCGCGCAAGATGAAGGACGGCGGCCACGGCATGTCCGCGCTCGGCCGCATGAAAGCCGTGACCTTCAGCCTGGGGATCTTCGTTGTCGGCCTGGCTGCATTCGGCTTTGTTTTCAAATCGGTGTACGGCATGTACTTCGTCAGCCACGCCCAGGCCGGTCTGGTCAGCGTGCCGGGCGTGAACATCACCATGCCCCGCGACGGCACCGTGCAGAGCCTGGTGAAAGCCGACGGCGTGGCCGCCAAGGGCGCACCACTGGCGACCTTTAGCACCAGCATGCTCGACGTGCTCAAGGGCCATCTGGACGAAGACCAACTGCAACCGGCCAAGGTTGCAGAACTGTTCGGCAAGCAGATGACCGGCACCCTGACCTCGCCTTGCGACTGCACCGTGGCCCAGCAAATGGTCGCCAACGGTCAGTACGCCAGCAAGGGCGACGTGATCTTCCAACTGGTGCCGCGCAACAGCGAAGCCAATGTTGAAGCGCGCTTCTCCTATCGCCAGTTCGGCGACGTGCGCCCGGGTACTTCGGTGCGCTTCCAGATCGCCGGCGAGGACAAGAGCCGCACCGGCAAGATCGTCAGCAGCACCAGCCTGAAAAGCGCCGATCTGTCTTCGGACATCCGCGTGCTGATCCAGCCGGACGAAACCCTGGACAGCTCCCTCGCCGGCCGCCCGGTGGAAGTCAATAGCGACCGTGGCCCGAACCTGAACTGGCTGATCGACAAAGCCATGGCTGTCGGTCTTTAAGTCGAGGACATGCCTGTGACTACTCCAACCCTCAACACGCCGCCGACCCTGTGGGAGCGAGCTTGCTCGCGATGCGGCTGGCTCGGTGCATCAGACAGACCGCGTCGATCCCATCGCGAGCAAGCTCGCTCCCACATGGGATTTGCGTTCTGTTCGCTAGCCCTGGCGGTCAGCCTCAGCGGTTGCGCCGGCCTGCCCGACCAGCGCCTGGCCAACGAAGCACTCAAACGTGGCGATACCGCCACCGCCGCGCAGAACTACCGGCAACTGGCAGACCTGGGCTACAGCGAAGCGCAGGTCGGCCTGGCCGATATCCAGGTCGACAGTCGCGACCCGGCGCAGATGAAACAGGCCGAGGCGACTTACCGCGCCGCGGCCAGCGTTTCGCCGCGCGCCCAGGCACGCCTCGGTCGTCTGCTGGTGGCCAAGCCAGGTTCCACCGAAGCGGAACAACACGAAGCCGAAACCCTGTTGAAAAAAGCCGCCGCCGCGGGTGAAGGCAACACGTTGATCCCGTTGGCGATGCTGTACCTGCAATACCCGCACAGCTTTCCCAACGTGAATGCCCAACAGCAGATCAGCCAATGGCGTGCCGAGAACAAACCGGAAGCCGGTCTGGCGCAGGTGCTGCTCTATCGCACCCAGGGCACCTACGACCAGCATCTGGATGACGTGGAAAAAATCTGCAAGGCCGCACTCAACACCAGCGACATCTGCTACGTCGAGCTGGCCACGGTCTATCAGAAACAGGCCAAGCCCGAGCAACAGGCCGAGCTGATCAAGCAGATGCAAGCGGCGCATGCCCGCGGCAGCGTTTCGGCGCAGCGCGTCGACAGCGTTGCCCGTGTGCTCGCCGATGCGTCCCTGGGCAAGACCGACGAGAAAACCGCACAGTCGCTGCTCGAACCGATCGCACCGGCCTACCCGGCGTCGTGGGTCAGCCTCGCGCAACTGCTCTACGACTTCCCCGAACTGGGCGACGTCGACCAGATGATGAAGTACCTGGACAACGGCCGCGCCGCCGACCAGCCCCGCGCCGAACTGTTGCTGGGCAAGCTCTACTTCGAAGGCAAACTGGTGCCGGCTGACGCCAAGGTCGCCGAAGAGCATTTCCAGAAAGCCGTCGGCCGCGAAGTCGCTGCCGATTACTACCTCGGTCAGATCTATCGCCGTGGCTACCTGGGCAAGGTCTATCCGCAGAAAGCCCTCGACCACCTGTTGACCGCTGCGCGCAACGGCCAGAACAGCGCCGACTTTGCCATCGCCCAACTGTTTTCCCAGGGCAAGGGCACCAAGCCTGATCCGCTGAACGCCTACGTCTTCAGCCAACTGGCCCTGGCCCAGAACACTCCGCAAGCCACCGAGCTTGCGCAAACAATCCAAACGCAATTGCCGCCCGACCGGTTGGCCGAAGCCCAACGCCTGTTGAAACAAGAACAGGCCGTGCGCGGTGCCCTGAGCCCGAACACGCCGGAACTGCACACCCTGCAAGAAGAAGTCAGCGAGGAATCCCAATGAAGTTGAATCCATTCATGAAGGCCGGCATCGGCCTGACATTCGCGCTGATCTGGTCTTGCCCGACGCTCGCTGCGATGACTGAGACCAAGAACTTTGGCCTCGAGGTGAAGGTTACCGGCCAATCCGAAGACGACAGTGACCTCGGTACCAAGAGCGGTGGCGACGTCAACGGCGTCGGCCTTGACTTGCGTCCATGGATCTATGGCGAAAGCGGCGCGTGGAGCGCCTATGCCATGGGGCAAGCCGTGACTGCCACCGACATCATCGAGACGGACACCTTGCAAGGGACCGCCAGCGATGGCACCACGCCCACCGACAACGGTGATCGCAAGACCAAGAAAAACTACCTGGCCATGCGCGAGTTCTGGGTCGGCTACAGCGGACTCACTCCGTATCCGGGCGAGCAGTTGAAGCTCGGTCGCCAACGCCTGCACAACGCCGACGGCCAATGGCGCGACACCAACATCGAAGCCCTGAACTGGACGTTCGACACAACCCTGTTGCGCGCCAACGTCGGGATCGCCGAACGTTTCAGCGAGTACCGCACCGACCTCACGGAACTCGCCCCGAAAGACAAGGATCGCCTGCACGCCTACGCCGATGCGTCGTATCAGTGGACACCGGGCAACTGGGTCGGCATTCGCGGTCATCACACCCACGACAACGGCAAGCTCGACTTCCCGGAGCCAGGTGTGCCGGCGGATTCGCTGGACAAGAAACAGAACGGCGACATCAGCTGGCTCGGCCTCACCGCCGACAGCGACGCCTACAACTGGCGCAACACCAACACAGTCAATTACTGGGGCAGCATCACCGGCATGAGCGGCGACCGCGACATCGTCAACCCGCTGAACGCTGATGGC
Organism: Pseudomonas sp. P4_C3; assembly: GCF_056402075.1. Classification (NCBI taxonomy): domain Bacteria; kingdom Pseudomonadati; phylum Pseudomonadota; class Gammaproteobacteria; order Pseudomonadales; family Pseudomonadaceae; genus Pseudomonas; species Pseudomonas sp. P4_C3. Next base: position 26,351 of record NZ_JBFUIC010000024.1, on the reverse strand, counting down.
ACCGCTCCGGCACAAGCCAAATCCAGCGGCAACGTTAATGGCTGGGCCACGGACCTGGGTGTGCGTCTGCGCCTCGATCCGCAATGGCAAGTCGGTGCCGCCTATGCCCGCGCCAGCGCCGAGTACGAACAGAACGGCTTGGAAAGCAACCGCTCGAACTACACCGGTACGCGCTCGCGGGTTCACCGTTTCGGCGAAGCCTTCCGTGGCGAAATGCAAAACATGCAGACCGCGACTTTGTTCGGTTCGTGGATGCTCAACGACGAATACGACGCCAGCCTGATCTACCACAAATTCTGGCGCGTCGACGGCAACAAACCGGTCGGCAGCAATGGCATCAACGCCGTCGAAAACAACACCGACGATGCCACCGGCGCAATTCTTTCCACCACGTCCCTGCCGCTGAACGATGGCGAGAAAGACCTCGGTCAGGAGATGGACCTGGTGGTCACCAAGTACTTCAAGCAAGGCCTGTTGCCGGCGGCGTTGAGCCAGTCGATCGACGAGCCTTCGGCCCTGGTGCGCTTCCGTGGTGGCGTGTTCAAGCCAGGCGATGCGTACGGCAAGGAAGTCGATTCGTACATGCACCGCGCGTTCATCGACGTGATCTGGCGCTTCTGATGCACATTGCGAAGGGAGTCTCCCAGATGAATCATCCAGCCCGAAAAGGCTCGATCAGCCTGTTGGCCGGCGCGATGCTGCTGGCCAGCGCGACTGCCTTCGCCAATGTGGAACCGGCGAAGCCGGTAACCACGGCCAAGGAACTGCAACAGGCCAAGACCTACACCGTCAGCAGCGCACCGACCGCGCCGCTGGAACTGGCCACGCCGAAACTGCCGGACGTTTCCGGCTACACAGCCGAAGCCATCGCCGCGAAGATCGTGCGCAGCAAACCGGGCAAGATCAGCCTGCGCCGGATGATGCAGGAAGACGCCCTGAAGGACTTCATCGGTGGCGACAACAAGATGGCCGAGTGGGTGGTGCGTCAGCACGGCATCCCCCAGGCGATCTTCGTCGACGATGGCTACATGAACCTCAAGGACCTGGCGAAAAAGGTCCCCAAGCAGTACTTCAGCGAAACCTCGCCAGGTGTGTTCCTCTCCCGCTTGCCGATCGTGGTCGGTCGTCACGGCATCCTGGAAATCGACAAGYAGACCCAGGAACTGCGCCTGTCCCAGGAGGCTGGTGCGTTCCTGGTCAACGACGGCCAACTGTTCGTTCGCGATACCAGAATCACTGGCTGGCGCGAGAAGGACAACGGCCCGGCGACGTTCAACTCGCCGAAGGAATTCCGTCCGTTCCTGCTGTCCTGGGGTGGCACCGAGACCTACATCGCCAACAGCAAGATCGCCAGCTTCGGCTACGCCAACAGTAAGTCCTACGGCGTAAGTATTTCCCAGTACACGCCGAACATGGCCAAGGTGCTCAAGCGTCCTGAGCCGACCGGCTGGATCGTCGGCTCCGAATTCTCGGACATGTGGTACGGCTTCTATTGCTATGAAACCCGCGACTTCGTGGTCAAGGGCAACACCTACAAAGACAACATCGTCTACGGCATTGACCCGCACGACCGTTCCCACGGTCTGATCATTGCCGACAACACGGTGTACGGAACGAAGAAGAAGCACGGGATCATTATTTCCCGTGAGGTCAACGACAGCTTCATCTTCAACAACCGCAGCTACGACAACCACCTCTCGGGGCTGGTGATCGACCGTAACAGCGTGAACAACCTGATTGCCCACAACGAGATCTACCAGAACCACACCGACGGCATCACCCTCTACGAGAGTGCCGATAACCTGTTGTGGGGCAACCGCGTGCTGAGCAACAAGCGCCACGGCATCCGCATTCGTAACAGCGTGAACATTCRCCTGTACGAAAACGTCGCCATGGCCAACGGTCTGACCGGCGTCTACGGGCACATCAAGGACCTGAGCAACACCGACCGTGACATCAAGCTCGACCCGTTCGACGCCCAGGTGTCGCTGATCGTGGTCGGTGGTGAACTGGCGGCCAACGGCAGCGGCCCGCTGTCCATCGACTCGCCGCTGAGTGTCGAGCTGTATCGCGTGTCGATGCTCGCACCGACCAAATCCAGCGGCATCAGCTTCACCGGCATCCTTGGCGATCGTCAGGATGAAATTCTCGACCTGCTGGTACGCCAGCAGAAAGCCGTGCTGATCGACCCTGTCGAACGCCAGACCGAAATGCGGGACTGAGGATAATCTTATGCACCCACACTTGATCAAATTACTCAGCCTGTCGGCCCTGACCGCCGGCATTCTCGCGGCCAGCGGTGGTGTTCGCGCCGATGAGGTCAAAGCACCCAGCTTCACTGCGGAACCGTGCTGCAGCCTGTGCCCGGCCGCCCACGATGCGAAGAACTACACCACCCGTTACCAGCAGAACTTCACCACGCTGGTACAGGCCCAGGGTGACTGGTTGTTCCGTACGCAAGAAGACTTGCGCACCGAATTCGACACCACGCCCGCCGGCTACAAACGCATGAAACAACTGCACGATGCGTTCAAGAGCAAAGGCGTTGAACTGGTTGTCGTGTACCAGCCGACTCGTGGCCTGGTGAACCGCAACAAGCTCAACCCGGCTGAGAAGGCCAGCTTCGACTTCGACAAGGCGCTGAGAAACTACAAGTCCATGCTCGGTCGTTTTGCGCAGATGGGCTACGTGGTCCCGGACCTGTCGCCGCTGACCAACGAGTCGTTGCCCGACACCCTGCCCGCCCACGATTTCTACTTCCGTGGCGACCAGCACTGGACCCCGTACGGCGCCCAGCGCACGGCGAAAATCGTCGCCGAGAAGGTCAAGCAGCTGCCTGAATTCGCCGACATTCCCAAGCGCGAATTCGAGACCAAAAAGTCAGGTCGCATGGGCAAGACCGGAACCTTGCACAACATGGCCGGTCAACTCTGTGGCACCAGCTACGCGATCCAGTACATGGATCAGTTCACCACCGAACCGAAGGGCGAAGCGGGCGATGGCGATCTGTTCGGCGATTCCGGCAACCCGCAGATCACCCTCGTGGGTACCTCCCACAGCGGCAAGAACTACAACTTCGCCGGTTTCCTCGAAGAGGCCATCGGCGCCGACATTCTCAACGTGGCGTTCCCCGGCGGTGGCCTGGAAGGTTCGATGCTGCAGTACCTGGGCAGCGACGAATTCCAGAAGAACCCGCCGAAGATTCTCATCTGGGAATTCTCGCCGCTGTACCGCCTCGACCAGGAAACCATCTACCGCCAGATGATGGCGCTGCTGGACAACGGTTGCGAAGGCAAGGATGCACAGATGTCCGGTAGCGCCACGCTCAAGCCGGGCAAAAACGAATTGATGGTCAACAGCAAGAACATGGACCTGCGCAACGGTAGCCACCAGGTCGACATCCGTTTCGCCGACACCTCGGTGAAAACCCTGCAAGCCACCCTCTGGTACATGAACGGCCGCCACGAGGACATCAAGATCGACAAACCGGAAACCTCCGAGACTGACGGGCGTTTCGCTTTCGAGTTGCGCACGGACGAAGACTGGGCCTCGCAGAACCTGCTGGCCGTTGAAGTCCAGGGCCCCGAAGCCGGAGCCGCGCCTCAGAAAGTCGAAGCGAAAATCTGCAAACGCAACGTGTTCCCGGGCGCCGAACAGCGTACTGCTTCGGTCGGGCAATGAGGTCTGCTATGCGCTATCCGAAATTTTCAACTCTGTTGGCACCGACGCTCTTGAGCCTGGCGATGTTCGCCGGGGCCACACAAGCGGCTGCGCCACTGCGTCCGCCCCAGGGCTATTTTGCGCCTGTGGATAAATTCAAGACGGGCGACAAGAGCGAAGGCTGCGATGCGATGCCGACGCCGTACACCGGCTCGTTGCAATTTCGCAGCAAGTACGAAGGTTCGGACAAGTCCCGCGCGACCCTGAACGTGCAGTCGGAAAAAGCCTTCCGCGAAAGTACTGCCGACATCACCAAGATCGAGCGCGGCACCAGCAAGCGCGTGATGCAGTTCATGCGTGACGGTCGTCCGGAACAGCTGGAATGCACACTGAGCTGGCTGACGGCCTGGGCCCAGGCTGACGCGCTGATGTCCAAGGACTTCAACCACACCGGCAAGTCGATGCGCAAATGGGCCTTGGGCAGCATGGCTTCGGCGTATATCCGCCTGAAGTTTTCCGACTCCCACCCACTGGCCACCCATCAACAGCAAGCGCAGTTGATCGAAGCCTGGTTCAGCAAGATGGCCGACCAGGTGGTCAGCGACTGGGACAACCTGCCGCTCGACCAGACCAACAACCACTCGTACTGGGCCGCCTGGTCGGTGATGGCCACTTCCGTCGCCACCAACCGCCGCGACCTGTTCGACTGGGCGGTTAAGGAATACAAGGTCGGCGCCAGCCAGGTCGACGCCGACGGCTACCTGCCCAACGAACTCAAGCGCCAGCAACGGGCGCTGGCCTACCACAACTACGCCCTGCCGCCGCTGGCGATGATCGCCAGTTTCGCCCAGGTCAACGGTGTGGATCTGCGCCAGGAAAACAACGGCGCGCTCAAACGCCTGGGTGACCGGGTGTTGTCCGGGGTGAAAGACCCGGACCAGTTCGAGAAAAAGAACGGCAAGGAACAGGACATGACCGACCTGAAGGAGGACATGAAATTCGCCTGGCTCGAACCGTTCTGCTCGCTCTACACCTGCTCGCCGGAGGTGCTGGCGAAGAAGCACAAGATGCAACCGTTCAAGACCTTCCGCCTCGGCGGTGACCTGACCAAGGTCTACGACCCGGCAAACGAGAAAGGCAGCAAGGGTTCTTGAATACAGACACAAAACCTGTGGGAGCGAGCTTGCTCGCGATAGCGGTCTGACATTCRACATYGATGTYGACTGACACTCCGTCATCGCGAGCAAGCTCGCTCCCACAGGGTCGATGTCGAAAGTGAGTTTTGTGAGTTACCCCCCGGATTTCTGTGGGGGGTTTGGGGGGGCCGTTGGCCCTTGACTGTTGGTTCAAACAAGGAGAGATCGGGATGGTTTTTTCGTCCAACGTGTTCCTGTTTTTGTTCTTGCCGATCTTTCTCGGCTTGTACTACCTGAGCGGGCAWCGCTATCGCAWTTTGCTGCTGCTGATTGCCAGCTACGTGTTCTACGCCTGGTGGCGTGTGGACTTCCTCGCACTGTTCGCGGCGGTTACGCTGTGGAACTACTGGATCGGCCTGAAAGTCGGTGCCGCCGGGGTCAGGACCAAACCGGCGCAGCGCTGGCTGCTGCTCGGCGTGGCCGTCGACCTGTGCATCCTCGGCTACTTCAAGTACGCCAACTTCGGCGTCGACAGCATCAACGCGATGATGACGTCGGTGGGTCTTTCGCCATTCATCCTGACCCACGTGCTGTTGCCGATCGGGATCTCGTTCTACATCTTCGAGTCCATCAGCTACATCATCGACGTCTACCGTGGCGACACCCCGGCGACCCGCAACCTGATCGACTTCGCGGCGTTCGTGGCGATCTTCCCGCACCTGATCGCCGGCCCCGTGTTGCGTTTCCGCGACCTGGCCGACCAGTTCAACAACCGCACCCACACCCTCGACAAGTTCTCCGAGGGCTGCACGCGGTTCATGCAGGGTTTCATCAAGAAAGTCTTCATCGCCGATACCCTGGCGGTGGTGGCCGACCACTGCTTCGCCCTGCAAAATCCGACCACGGGCGATGCCTGGCTCGGCGCGCTGGCGTACACCGCGCAGCTGTATTTCGACTTCTCCGGTTACAGCGACATGGCCATCGGCCTGGGCTTGATGATGGGTTTTCGCTTCATGGAAAACTTCAAGCAGCCTTACGTCAGCCAGTCGATCACCGAGTTCTGGCGGCGCTGGCACATCAGCCTGTCGACCTGGCTGCGTGACTACCTGTACATCACCCTCGGCGGCAACCGCAAAGGTACGCTGATGACCTATCGCAACCTGTTCCTGACCATGCTGCTCGGTGGTCTGTGGCACGGCGCGAACATCACCTACATCGTCTGGGGTGCGTGGCACGGCATGTGGCTGGCGATTGAAAAAGCCATCGGCCTGAATACTTCTCCACGCAGCTTCAACCCGATCCGCTGGGTGATGACCTTCCTGCTGGTGGTGATGGGCTGGGTGATCTTCCGCGCGGAAAACCTGCACGTCGCCGGGCGCATGTACGGCGCGATGTTCAGCTTCGGTGACTGGTCGCTGTCGGAACTCAACCAGGCCAGCCTCACCGGCCTGCAAGTGGCAACGCTGATCGTGGCTTACGTGACCCTGGCGTTCTTCGGCCTGCGCGATTTCTACACCAATCAGCCTCCGGTGAAGACCAAGCCTGCAGTGAACGTCGACGCCGACGGCCCGGCCGCTGCGACACCGGGAACGATCAAGGCCGTGCCTGGGGATAACCCGGCAAACATCCACCAGCCAGGCTACACCGTCGGCGTCGAAGCCCAGGTGCAACCGGCCTACTGGACCGCTGACTGGTCGCGCTACGTGATGCGTGCGCTGGTGCTGCTGCTGTTCATCGCCTCGATTCTCAAACTCTCGGCGCAAAGCTTCTCGCCGTTCCTTTACTTCCAGTTCTGAGGGATCTGACCATGACCCGCTCATTACGCATCTTCTACATCGTGCTGTTCCTGGTGACCCTGCTGGTGCTGGGTCTGTGGTCGGTGCGCAGCTTCTTCGGCTTCAGCACCAACGCCGATGCGACGGTGCTCAACGGTCGCTGGACCAAGGCCGTGGAAACCCACTACGACGACGAGTTCCCGATCAAGCGCCTGGGCACCAACCTCTGGGCCGCGCTGGACTTCAAACTGTTCAACGAAGGTCGTCCGGGCGTGGTGCTCGGTCGCGACCAGTGGTTGTACAGCGATGAAGAATTCCACCCGGTGGTCAACGAAGAGTTGAACCTGCAAGGCAACTACGCGCTGGTCGAAGGCGTGCGCCAGACACTGAAAGAGAAAGGCGTGCAACTGGTGATGGCGGTGGTGCCGGCCAAGGTGCGCCTGTATCCGGAACACCTCGGTGAAGTGAAACCGGCGAGCATCCACGCCAACCTCTACAAGGACTTCCACCAGCGCCTGGCCGCCGACCGGATTCCGGCCCCTGACCTGCTCGGCCCGCTGCAACAGGCCAAACAGGATGGTCAGCAAGTGTTCCTGCGCACCGACACCCACTGGACGCCGCAAGGCGCCGAGATCGCTGCCAACCGTCTGGCCAAAACCATCGCCGACAAGTATCCGCTGAGCGGCGAGCCGCAGCGCTTCGTCACCGAACCTGCGGAAACCGTCACCCACAAGGGCGACCTGCGTCTGTTCCTGCCACTGGACCCGCTGTTCGAAAACCTGATGCCCAAGCAAGAAACCTTGCAGAAGCGCAATACGGTCGCGGCAGAAGATCGGCCCGCCGGCGACGACGCGCTGTTCGCCAACACCGAAGTGCCGGTGGCCCTGATCGGCACCAGCTACAGCGCCAACCCCAACTGGAACTTCGTCGGCGCGCTCAAGCAGGCGCTGCACAGCGACGTGGTCAATTACGCCGAAGACGGCCACGGCCCGATTCTGCCGATGCTCAGCTACCTGAAAAGCGATGCCTTCAAGAACAGCCCGCCACAGGTGCTGATCTGGGAGTTCCCTGAACGATATCTGCCCGTGAACAACGAAATCGGCGACGCCGACCCGCAGTGGGTCGCAGAGCTTAAACAAGCCGGCGCCCGCCAACAAAACGTAGCCAACATCAACAAATCCGAGACGCCCGACCGGGCGCAAAACTGAAAGAGAGGTACACCATGACTTTCACTACAACTCCTCGTCGTCTCGCTAAAAGCTTTGCCCTGGTTGCCGGCCTCAGCGTGCTGTCGGTACAGGCTTTCGCCGGTGGCGACGCCGCCCTGTACGGCCCGACCGCACCGAAAGGCTCGACCTTCGTGCGCATCTACAACGCCAGCAACGCCGAAGTCAGCGCCACCGTCGGCAGCACCAACCTGAGCGACGTCGCGCCACTGTCCAGCAGTGACTTCAGCTTCATGCCGGGCGGCGACTACAGCGCCAAGGTCGGTAGCCAGAGCCTGCCGGTGAAATTGGCCGGCGACCACTATTACACCCTGGTCAACAACGCCAGCGGCGCACCGCAACTGATCGAAGAGCCGCCGTTCAAGAACAAGCAGAAGTCCCTGGTACGCATGCAAAACCTCAGCGACAAGGCGCTGACCCTGAAGACCGCAGATGGCAAGACCGACGTGGTCCCGAACGTGGCAGCCAAAGGCCGTGGCGAACGTGAAATCAACCCGGTGAAGGTCAGCCTGGCGCTGTATGACGGCGCAACCAAAGTCGGCGACGTAAAACCGGTCGCCCTGGAACGCGGTGAAGCCGCGGTGCTGTACGTCACCGGCAGCGGCAGCAGCCTGTCGCCGGTCTGGGTGAAACGCCCGGTGTCGACGCGCTAATGATTTTTCCGCAGAGGTAACGTCGATCTCTGTAGGAGCTGCCGCAGGCTGCGATCTTTTGATTCTCGGCGTCATTGAATACGCCAAAAGATCRCAGCCTTCGGCAGCTCCTACACAGGCAGCGCAACCCCTGCGACACGGAACAAAAACAAGAGTGAAACGACAGAACGCAGTAGCTCTAACCAATCGAAATTCAAGGAGTAACAACATGATTCCGGTGATCTTGTCAGGTGGTAGTGGCTCACGTCTTTGGCCGCTTTCSCGCAAACAATTCCCTAAACAGTTCCTGGCCCTGACCGGCGAACACACCYTGTTCCAGCARACCCTCGAACGCCTGGTGTTCGAAGGSATGGACWCGCCMATCGTGGTCTGCAACAAGGACCACCGCTTCATCGTCAACGAGCAATTAGCGGCGCGCAAACTGGAAACCCAACGCATCCTGATGGAACCGTTCGGTCGCAACACYGCGCCGGCCGTGGCCCTGACTGCGATGATGCTGGTCAGTGAAGGTCGCGACGAGCTGATGCTGGTACTGCCGGCCGACCACGTGCTGGAAGACCAGAAGGCCCTGCAACGCGCCCTGGCCCTGGCCACCGTCGCCGCCGAAAACGGTGAAATGGTGCTGTTCGGCGTGCCGGCCACCAAGCCGGAAACCGGTTATGGCTACATCAAGTCGACCAACGACTCGCTGCTGCCTGAAGGCGTAAGCCGCGTCTCGCACTTCGTCGAAAAACCTGACGTGAAGCGCGCCACCGAGTTCGTCCAGTCCGGCGGTTACTTCTGGAACAGCGGCATGTTCCTGTTCCGCGCCAGCCGCTTCCTCGAAGAGCTGAAGAAGCACGATCCGGACATCTACGACACCTRCCTGCTGACCCTGGAACGCAGCCATCAGGATGCCGACACCATCACCTTCGACGAAGCCACCTTCGCTTGCTGCCCGGACAATTCCATCGACTACTCGGTGATGGAAAAAACCCAACGCGCCTGCGTCGTGCCGCTGACCGCTGGCTGGAGCGATGTCGGCTGCTGGTCGTCGTTGTGGGAAGTCAATAAAAAAGACGCCAACGGCAACGTCACCAAAGGCGACGTGGTGATCCAGGACAGCAAAAACTGCATGATCCACGGCAACGGCAAACTGGTGTCGGTGATCGGCCTGGAAAACATCGTCGTGGTCGAAACCAAGGACGCCATGATGATCGCCCACAAGGACAAGGTCCAAGGCGTGAAACAGATGGTCAACACCCTCAACGAACAAGGCCGCAGCGAAACCCAGAACCACTGCGAGGTCTACCGTCCGTGGGGCTCCTACGACTCGGTGGACATGGGCGGGCGCTTCCAGGTCAAGCACATCTCGGTCAAACCGGGCGCTTGCCTGTCGCTGCAGATGCACCACCACCGCGCCGAACACTGGATCGTCGTCAGCGGCACCGCCGAGGTGACCTGTGACGAAAACGTGTTCCTGCTGACCGAGAACCAGTCGACCTATATTCCGATCGCTTCGGTGCATCGCCTGCGTAACCCGGGGAAGATTCCGTTGGAGATCATCGAGGTGCAGTCGGGGAGCTATCTGGGTGAGGACGATATCGAGCGGTTTGAGGATATCTACGGGCGCTCGACGCCGATTGAGCGTGGGGTTGCGGTGAAGACTATCGCGCAGTAACGTTCAGTAAAACAAGAAGCCCTCGTCCAGCCTACTGCGTTCCCTATCCGCAGCAGGCTGGGCGGGGGCTTTTTTTGCACTGGGTTTTGTATTGCCTTGCCTGGCCTCATCGCGAGCWWGCTCGCGATGAGGCCAGGCAGCACACCACCGAATCGCCCATCGCCAACCCCACCTTCGCTTAGGTAGGATGACCTCTCTATTCCCGAGATTTCATGTCATGTTCATCGGCGTCCTGCTGGTTATCACCTGGCTGGTCCTGTTGCTGCGCTATCCGGCCAAGGCCTTGCCCGTATCACTGGCGGCTGCCGCTGGGCTGGGCATCGTCGCGACCTGGGTCATCTGGATGGACCACCGCGAACTCAAGCAACTGCAACGCCTGGAGTTGCGCATCAGTTACGCGCCACAACAATGTCCCGCCGACCGCCCATTGCAATTGACCCTGAACAACGGCAATGACGTGCCGCTGACGGAGTTGCGCTGGCGGGTCGCGGCTTATGCACCGGGCGATACGGTGAACCTGGCCGACAACCAATACACCGCCCCACGCTATCGTGGCCCCGGCGAATTGCAGGCCGGTGGCAACTGGGAAGATTGCTTGCCGCTGCCGCCATTGCGTCCTGGCTACCGTCCGGAAACCCTGGAGTTTCGCGCCGAGCGGTTGCAGGGTAGTTTTTCCGACTGATCCCTCCCCCACTTTTTGCACAAGGAATGCGCCATGCCCGTTGCGTTGATTACCGGTTGTTCCAGTGGCATCGGCCGTGCCCTTGCCGATGCGTTCAAGGGCGCTGGTTATGAAGTCTGGGCCAGTGCGCGCAAGGTCGAAGATGTCGCCATGCTGAGCGCTGCCGGATTTACCGCTGTGCAACTTGACGTAAACGACGGTGTTGCCCTTGAGCAGTTGAGCGACCGCATCAACCAGGAGCGCGGTGGTCTCGACGTGCTGATCAACAACGCGGGTTATGGTGCCATGGGACCACTGCTCGATGGCGGCGTACCGGCCATGCAGCGCCAGTTCGAAACTAATGTGTTCGCTGTCGTTGGCGTCACTCGCGCGATGTTTCCTGTGCTGCGCCGGACCAAAGGATTGGTCGTGAATATCGGCAGCGTTTCGGGTGTGTTGGTCACGCCATTCGCCGGCGCCTACTGCGCCTCGAAAGCCGCCGTGCATGCCTTGAGCGATGCCTTGCGCATGGAACTGGCGCCGTTCGGCGTGCGAGTGATGGAAGTCCAGCCGGGGGCCATCGCTTCCAGCTTTGCCAAGAATGCCGGGCACGAAGCCGAGCAACTGATCAGTGAGCAATCGCCATGGTTTCCGCTGCGCGAAGGCATTCGCGCCCGGGCCAGGGCTTCCCAGGACAAACCGACCCCGGCCAGTGAATTCGCCGCCGGATTGCTCAAGGCTGTGCAGCAGAACAAACCTGCGCGACTGGTGCGCCTGGGCAATGGCAGTCGTGCATTGCCGCTGATGGCCAGTTTGTTACCCAAGGGTTTGCTCGAATCCGGGCTGATGAAGCGGTTCGGGTTGCGCGGGCAGCTCTGAAACCGAGTCGCCGCTATCGCGAGCAGGCTCACTCCTACATTGAAATGCGTTTCCCTGTAGGAGTGAGCCTGCTCGCGATGGCGTCAGAACAGACACTGCAAAATTTCAGGAATGACTTCCATGACCGACTACACCGAATACTTCGACGAAGTGATCCAGGCCCACGTGGCCATCGAACAATGGCTGGCCGAAGAGCGGGACGCGTCCGAACTCGAAAAACTGCTGACACGGTTTTCGCCGCAGTTCTCCATGGTCTCGCCGCTCGGTCGGGTGCTGGATTTTGACGCGCTGAAAGAATTGTTCACGCTGGCGGGCGGCAAGAAACTCGGGTTCCGCATCGAGCTCAGCGAGTTGTGTGGCATTGCGTTGTACGACGGCGGCGCGACCGTGAGTTACCGCGAGCAGCAGACCGATGCGACCGGACTGCACTCGGATCGTCGCTCCACGGTGGTGTTTGAAAAACACGCCGATGGCCGGGTGATCTGGCGGCATCTGCATGAGACGTTTTGCAAGGAGTGAACCTCTGTCTTATGCCTGCGAGACCGAACCGGTCTACCTGTCATGCACCATTGTCCTGCTTCACCACCACCGTGCACGTGATCCCCGCCGCCAACAGCACCCCTTCCGGCACTTCATCGATGTGGATGCGCACCGGCACCCGTTGCGCCAGGCGAACCCAGTTGAAGGTCGGGTTTACATCGGCGATCAACTCGCGGCTCTCCGGGTTGTCGCGGTCGTAGATGCCACGCGAGATGCTTTCCACGTGGCCCTTGAGTACTTCGCCGCTCATCAGTTGCATGTCGGCCTTATCACCCACGCGCACATGGGGCAGCTTGGTTTCTTCGAAGAAGCCGTAGACCCAGAACGAGTTCATGTCGACCACGGCCATTTTCGCCTCGCCGATGCGCGCGTAGTCGCCGCGATGCACGTTGAGGTTGGTGACATAGCCGTCTACCGCCGCACGCACTTCAGTGCGTTTGAGATTGAGTTCGGCGGCTTCCAGTTGCGCCTGGGCCTGTTGGTAATCGGCCAGGGCCGAGTCAGCAAGATTGCTGGCGTCGTCACGGTTTTCCCGGGAGATCACCAGGTTGTCCATATCGGCTCGACGATGGGCGTTGACCTTGCGCATCTCCCAGGTCGCCTTGCGCGATGCCACCAGGCTTTGAGCCTGCTTGACTGCAAGGCGGTAGTGCTCGGGGTCGATCTGCATCARCAAATCGCCCTTCTTCACCAGTTGGTTGTCGCGCACCGGCACGTCCACCACTTCGCCGGTAACGTCGGCGGCGGCGTTGATGATGTCGGCGCGCACGCGGCCGTCACGGGTCCACGGCGTGTTCATGTAGTGCTCCCACAAGGAGCGGCCGATCCACAGCGCGAGGGCCAGCACCAGCAAGGTCGCGAGCAGGCTGAAAAACTTTTTCATCGGGGCATTCTCAGTGATAGAGAGTCAACGGTAGACAGTCAGCGCCAACGCGCCGAACAGACAGGTAAACAGGCTCAGGCGCAGCAACGCCGGGTGCCAGAAGAAGCGGTACAGATCGAACCCGGACAGGAACCGGTCGAGCGCCCAGGCAAGCGCCGCCGCGATGAAAAACATCAGGGTCATGGTCGGCATGTACACGCCGTGGAAGGCGAATTCACGAGGCATGTGCAAGTCCTTGTGGCTGGTTGCTGGCGAAGGTGGCAAGCGGTGATTGCGGGTCGAGCAGCGAGGTGCGGATGAAGTGCAGGTAGCTCTTCACCCGGCGCAACGCCGAGGTATCGAAGTGTGGGGCGAAGGGTTCGTCGGTGGACTGCACACGGCTGATGGCGTGATCGACTGCGACCAGAGCGCGTTCGAGGTTGCTGCTGTTCGGTTGCAGGAACAGCCGCACCAGTGCACGCCCCATCACCCGGATCGCCTGGCGCCATGGCTGGGATTCGGCATAGGCCGGATGCACCGGCAGAATCGCCTGTTCCTTGCGCAATTCGATGATCGCGTGACCGACTTCCAGCACCACGAACATCCAGCGCAGCAATTCGCGCTGCACTTGCGGTTGCCCCGCCGCGAAGCCGTAGGCCTGATGCACCAGATCGCGGGTGCGGCTTTCGAAACTCGACGCCAGCCCCTTGAGCTTGCCGCTGATGGCGTACACCACCTGACCGCGCAGGTCCTGCTCCAGCCGACGCCACAACCAGCGGCTGTTGGGCGGCAGAATGATCGCCCCGGCCGCTGCGCACACCAGCATGCCCAGCACCATGGCGATGTAGTCGTTGATGAAGGTGTAGGGGTTGTAGACCGTGAGGTTGTCCGGCACTGAACCTGTGCTGAAGAAGATCAGCAAGCCCAGGCCGACACCGACGTATTGCGGCCGCGAGGTCAGGAACGAGCCGAATACGATCACCGGTGCGAGCATCACGCACAACAATGGAAATCCGTCGATCCACGGGAAAATGAAAAACATCTCGACGAAGCCGATCAGCGCCCCGAGCAATGTCCCGCACGCCATCTGAAAGGCCATGCGTTTCGGGTTCGGGGTGGCGGCGGACAAGCCCACGGTTGCAGCAGCGATCAGGGTCATGGTCGCGCCGCTCGGCCAGGCGGTTGCCACCCAGTAGCTGCCCAAAACCACCAGGATGAACGCTGCGCGAATCCCCGATGCCGCCGCGGCCATCCAGTTGGTTTGCGGGGTGAACGGCTCGTCCCAGCGCTCCCGCTCGTGACTGTGATCGGCCAGGGAGGCGTGGGTCTGCGCATAACCGTGCAGGTCGTCGACGAAGCGATAGAGCAGCTCGTACGCGGTGTGGAAATCCAGTTGTTCAGCATCGCTCGGATTGTGCTGCTGGAACGTCGCCCGCAGACAGCGTACCCGCGCCGGCAAACCTTCTTTGTATGCGGTCAGCACCGCGACCAGACGCGCCGCATCGGCGCTGGTCAGGGCACGACCGCTGAAGCCGTCGAGCAATTCGGCGAGGTCCTGCAAACCCGGTTTGATCGCCGCCGCCACCTGGTCCGCCGCGCTGTTGCGCAAGCGTTCGAGCAACTGGTGCAAGGCGTTGAAGCGCGTGGTGATGCCCATGAACTCGCTGTTCAGGCGACTGAGCCGGCCATTGCGTCGACGCATGTGCGGGTCTTCAAACACAGTGACGCTGCGCAAGCCTTCCAGGCCCACCGCTTCGGCGATGAAACGCACGTTGCCGGCCTCGAACGCGTCGCGCTGACTGCGACCGCGCAAGCCGTCGGTGACGAACAGGGCGAACACGCCAAAGCGCTGATACAAGGCATTGCGCATCGCCGCGCTCGCCGATTGCGGCAGGATGGCGGCACTGATCAGGGTCGAACAGAGAATGCCCAACGAGATTTCCAGCACCCGCCAGACCGCCGCCATGAACGCACCCTCCGGATGGGCCAATGCGGGCAAGCCGACCATCGCGGCGGTGTATCCTGCGAGTACGAAACCGTAGGCGCGGAAGTTGCGGCAGCGGGCGGCGCCGGCCGTGCAGATGCCGACCCAGATCGCCAGCGAACCGAGGAACAATTCTGTGTTCTGCGCAAACAGGGCGATCAGCGCGACCATCACCGCCGACCCGGCCAAGGTGCCGAGGAAACGATAGAAGCTCTTGGCGAACACCTGGCCGCTTTGCGGCTGCATGACGATGAACACGGTGATCATCGCCGTGCGCGGTTGCGGCAGCTCCAGGCGCATGGCCAGCCACAGCGTCAGGAACGCGGCGAACAGCACCTTGAAGATGTAGACCCAGGTCACGCCGTCGCTGCGTGCCCAGTCGAAGAAACCCCGGCGCCATTCCAGGGAGTACAGCCAGCGCAAGGGTGCGGGCAAGGGAGTCATCAAATCCTGCTCAATAAATTCCAGTGAAACCCGGAACCTGTGGGAGCGAGCTTGCTCGCGATAGCGGAGTATCAGCCGGCATCAATGTTGGATGTGCCGCCCTCATCGCGAGCAAGCTCGCTCCCACAGGTTTTGTGTTCAACGCAAAAGGCTCGGGGTTTTCGGTGCTGCTGTCTGGCTGTCTTTCGGCACATCGTTGCCCGCCCCCAGACCGCCGCCCAACGCCGTCACCAGCTCTGCATGAGCACTCAACCGCGCCGCCTGAACCTGCTGCTGCACTTGCTGCTGCTTGAACAGCAGGGTCTGGGCGTTGAGCACGTTGAGGTAGTCGGTCAGGCCACGCTGATAGGCGATCATCGCGATGTCGTAGGTCTTCTGCGCGGTGGCCACCGACTCGGCGGCGAAAGCCTGTTGCTTGTCCATGGACTCGCGGCGGATCAACTGGTCGGAGATGTTTTTCAGCGCGTTGACCAGGGTCTGGTTGTACTTGGCCACGGCGATGTCATACCCGGCCGAGGCTTCGCCCAGTTCCGAGCGCAAACGCCCGCCGTCGAAGATCGGCAGCGAAATCGCCGGACCCACGCTGTAGTTGAGTTTCTTGCCGGTCAAGAACTCCAGCGCCCCGCCGCCGGTGGCCATGTAGCCGAGGCTGCCGACCAGATCGACATTCGGGTAGAAACCGGCATGAGCAACATCGATGCCCCGCGCCTGCGCCGCCACTTGCCAGCGGCTGGCGACCACGTCCGGGCGCTGCCCGAGCAATTGCGCCGGCAGCGAAGACGGCAGTTTCAGTGGTGCCCCCAGCGACAGCGTTGGCCGCTGCAACTGCGCGCCTTCCCCGGGTCCCTTACCGGCCAGGGCCGCGAGTTGGTTGCGGCTCAAGGCGATTTCTTCGTCGAGGGCATCGAGCTGGCGATGGGTTTCCGGCAGCGGCGTCTCGGCCTGGCTGACTTCGAAATGAGTGCCGATGCCACCGTTCAGGCGTTTTTGCGCCAGCTCGAGAATCTGCTGTTGCTGCTTCAAGGTCGCTTCGACGATGTCCCGCTGGGCGTAATGCAACGACAACTCGATGTAGACCCGTACGATGTTGTCCTGCAGTTCGAGCTGGGCTTGGCGCGCTTCGGCGACGCTCATGTGCGCCATGTCCACGGCGCGCTCGGTGGCATTGCTTTCGCGACCCCAGAGGTCGAGGGCATAGCTGAAACCCAGCGCCGCGTTATTGTCCCAGGTGGTGCTGTTGGCCAGTTCGCCGGGGCCATAGAACTGGTCGGTAGGCCAGTTGTGACGCTTGAGGGTGGACTCGCCATTGATCTGCAGGGACTCGGCTGCTTCGGCCACGCCGGCCATGGACCTGGCCTGACGCACCCGAGCGGCGGCCATGGCCAGGCTCGGGCTGCCTTGCAGGGCGAGGTCGATCCAGCGATTCAGTTGCGGGTCGCCATAGGCTTGCCACCATTGCGCGGTGGGCCAATGCGCATCTTGCGCGGCGCTCTGGATCGCTTCGTCGGTGGCCAGTGAATTGGCCTCCAGCGCCTTGCCCTGCGGGGCAATACCTCCGGTTCCGATGCAGCCGCTGATTGCCAGGGTTAAAGCCAAAACACTGAGCGGCTGAAGCGCTCTGTTGATGCGACGCGGCACTGCTGCGATTTCCTGAGGTGGGGAGATGTTCTGTGCGTAGGAGCTGCCGAAGGCTGCRATCTTTTGACGTTGCTTTTAGAAGCGAAGATCAAAAGATYGCAGCCTTCGGCAGCTCCTACAGAGGTGAGCGCAATTCTATGGGGCGGCCTGAAGGGCGATAAGCTGGGATTCCTGTGAATCTTTGTTACCGTTAACGAGATAATCCGTAGGTAGATCCTTAGTCGCCTGTAAATAAACAGAAACTTCGTGTCACAATTTGTCATTCGACGAGAGAGCACCCCATGGACACTTTGCAAAACATGCGCGCCTTCAGTTACGTGGCCGAGGCTGGCAGCTTCACCGCCGCCGCCGTACAACTGGACACCACCACGGCCAACGTCTCGCGCGCGGTCTCCAACCTGGAAGCCCACCTGCAAACCCGTCTGCTCAACCGAACGACCCGCCGTATCGCCCTGACCGAAGCCGGCAAGCGCTACCTGTTGCGCTGCGAACAGATCCTGGCCTACGTCGAAGAAGCCGAAGCCGAGGCCAGCGACGCCCACGCACGCCCGGCCGGGCAACTGAAAGTGCACACCATGACCGGCATCGGCCAGCACTTCGTGATCGACGCCATCGCCCGCTACCGCAAGACCCACCCGGACGTGACTTTCGACCTGACCATGGCCAACCGCGTGCCGGACCTGCTCGACGAAGGCTACGACGTGTCCATCGTCCTCGCCAGCGAACTACCGGATTCGGGTTTCGTCTCCCAACGCCTGGGCATCACCTACAGCATCGTTTGCGCCTCGCCGGCCTACGTCAAAGCCAACGGCTGCGCACAAAAACCCAGCGACCTGCTCAACCACGCCTGCCTGCGCCTGGTCAGCCCGGTGATTCCGCTGGAAAAATGGGCCTTCGACGGTCCTGATGGCCAGGAAATGGTCACCATCAACAGCTCACCCTTCCTGGTGAACTCCGCCGACGCGATGAAATCCGCGATCATCAGCGGCATGGGCGTTGGCGTCCTGCCGCTGTACGCCGCGATAGAAGGCCTGCGCAACGGCACGCTGGTACGCATGATGCCCAAATACCGCTCGCAGGAACTGAATCTGTATGCGATCTACCCGTCGCGCCAGTACCTGGATGCGAAGATCAAGACCTGGGTCGAGTACTTGCGCGGATCGTTGCCGGAATTGCTGGCGGCGCATCAGGCGGAATTGGCGGCGTATGAATTGAGCGGGAGTTTGGGTGGGGTTCGGGTGGCGAATTGAGAGTGGCCAAGTTCACAGATTGATCCGGTTTGTCTGCCAGAGATCGGCTGGCTGGCAGGGCATCTTCGCGGGCAAGCCCGCTCCTACAGAGTTGTGTGTGTGCC
The DNA here is from genome assembly GCF_056402075.1 of Pseudomonas sp. P4_C3. NCBI lineage: Bacteria > Pseudomonadati > Pseudomonadota > Gammaproteobacteria > Pseudomonadales > Pseudomonadaceae > Pseudomonas > Pseudomonas sp. P4_C3. Next base: position 7,879 of record NZ_JBFUIC010000024.1, on the reverse strand, counting down.
GGGAGACTTAGGCCTTGACCGCTATCGCCGTCACTTCCACACGCATGCCTTCCACCACCGGGGACGCCACGCCCACCGCAGCACGCACTGGCCATGGCTTGGCGAAGTAGCGTTTGTAGACCTCGTTGAACGTGGCGCGGTCGGCCATGTCGGTGCGGTAGATGGTCGGTACAGGCTTCCGTCGGCACGGGCCGGGCTCACCAGTGGACTCTTTCGTAGCAGGCACTCGGGTCGGCCACGGCATCGGCCTGTTGCGTCACCCGCAAGGTTTCGCCGAGACGACTTTGCAAATCGAGGAACACCCGGTTGCGTGCCAGTTCGAAGGGGGTGTGCAGGGCAGGAAAAACGAGGCTCACTGCTTGCTCTCCGTTGCCTGGCGGATAGTTTGCAATTTGCGGAAATTAGGTCCCCAGCGACCATCCGGTTCGACACTGCCATCGGGATAAGTGATGACCGTGTGGTTACCTTCTTTCTTTACCTTTGGCCCGGCCGAATAAACTACAAAGTCAGGGTGCAAGATGGGTTCGAAATACACCTGCCGGGCTTGCAGGGCCTGATACATCAAGTAAATATCGCCATCACTTGTTAAGTTGACAGTTTTTTTATAGGGACCTAAAAACTCCTCATCAACCCAAAGGTAATAGTCCTTCTTGATCGCCAAATCGCCATCTACTTTGATAGGTAACCCGGAACTTCTGGAGGGTCGATTGTGGTCAAACATCACCACCACTCCCCCGCCTGCGCCGTAAGTCACGCTCTCGCCAAAGCGGGCGGGATTGCCATACGCGACACCAAACATCACATTGCTCAGATGCCACTGACACGCGCCGCCGCCATCGATCGGCAGCTTTGCCTGGTAGAGATCACTCGCCCCCAGACGTTGCAATTGCACGTCAATGCCGTGATAACCCTCCAACTCGATGCGCTCGCCGCTCGCCCCATGGGTGATGTTTTTGCACACTGCCGAGCGATACATCACCTCCAGGGTTTCCGTTTCGAGTTCCTGGGGTACTTTCACCGTGATGGTCATCTGTTCGCTATCCGCTGGTGGCGCCAATCTTCGATCCTTGGCGCAACCGCTGAGGCTGACGCACAGAGTGAGTATCGCGATGGGCATTTTCTTGATCATGGTCGGATCCTTGACGGCGCGGGCTGGGCTCAACAGTGGGTTCTTTCGTAGCAGGCGCTCGGGTCGGCCACGGCGTCGAAACGTTGCAACGCTTCGGCACCGCCATCGGCCTGTTGCGTCACCCGCAAGGTTTCGCCGAGACGACTCTGCAAGTCGAGGAATACCCGGTTGCGTGCCAGTTCGAAGGGGGTGCGCAGGGCAGGAAAAACGAAGCTCACTGTTTGCTCTCCGCTGCCTGGCGGATCGCTTGTAACTTTCGGAAATCTGGTTGGAAACGACCGTCGGCCACGGTCGTACCATCTGGATAAGAGAATTTTATGAAGCTGCCTATTTTATGTACCTTGGTACCCTCCGACTTGACCAGAAAGTCGGAATGCAGGACGGGTTCGAAATACACCTGCCGAACTTGCAGAGCCTGATACTTTAAGTAGATATGGCCCTCACCCGCCAAGCTGATCTGTTTTCTATAGCCTCCAAGAAAGGCTTCACTCAACCACGGGTAATAGTCCCTCTTGATCGTCAAGTCCCCTTCAACCTTGATGTCCGCGCCACCGCGAGGCGAGTTGTTGTGATCGAAGATCACCACCACACCACCGCCTGCCCCGTAAGTCACGTTTTCGCCAAAGTTTGTGGGATGGCCATAAGCGACGCCAAAAGTCACGTTGCTCAATCGCCATTGGCAGACACCGCCACCATCGATCGGCAGCTTGGCCACATAGAGGTCGCTTTGTCCCTTACGCACGAGTTGCAGATCGGTACGTTGATAGCCATCGCGTTGATAGGCTTCGCCAAAGGCGGAGTGGTCAGTAAAGGTGCACAGAGTCGAGCGATACATCACCTGCAGGTTTTCCGTTACCAGCTCCTTCGGCACTTTCACCGTCACGGTTATCGATTCGCCATCCGGCGGCGGCGCCAGGCTCTGATCCTTGGCGCAACCATTGAGGCTGATGCACAGAGTGAGTATCGCGATGGACATTTTCTTGATCATGGTCAGATCCTTGACGGCGCGGGCCGGGCTCAACAGTGGGCTCTTTCGTAGCAGGCACTCGGGTCGGCCACGGCATCGAAGCGTTGCAACGCTTCGGCACCGCCATCGGCCTGTTGCGTCACCCGCAAGGTTTCGCCGAGACGACTTTGCAAATCGAGGAACACCCGGTTGCGTGCCAGTTCGTCTTCGACAAGGCTCCCGTAGTTGTCCCTGGTCTGTTGTTCGAAATTCTGTCGATCCAGTTGCCGCTTCAACAACGGCGAGCGCTCAGGGTTGATTGACTCCAGTAACTGGCCGTAGATGTATGGCTGGTAATTACTCATGAAGTGATTGCCGAGACCCACGAACCGGCCTGCCTTGGGATTGCTGAAGGGCGGGAAAAACCTCGCCCGGCTTTCGGCGGTCAACGAGGTGGTGAGGCGCTGCTGCGCCTGCTCGGCCTGCTGGTCGTCGTCGGGACTCAGGCTCGGGACCAGGTAAAACTTGACCTTTTCCGACAGGCGATAGGCGATGGTGGTGTTGTAAGGCGCGCCGAGCCCGTCCTTGTTGCGGTAGGCGGGGTACGGCGAGCCTCGCCGAAGGGTGTGCTGTTCGGCCTTGAAAAACATGGCGATTTCGCCGTGGTGACAGAAGGGATCGCCATGGCGGAACAACTGGCTGGCGGTCAACTGCAGCATCGACCAGGCAAACCCCAGAGTAGTGCCCAGCGGGCCATAGAGGTCGTACAGGTAGTTATCCAACGCCGCTTCGGGCGGCACGCTGGGGATCAGGTCGATGTCGTTGACATGACGGAAATGTACGATCTCGTTGAGGCACGTTACGGCCTTGAGGGTGAAGGTGCGTGGCATGCCGTAGGTGTACAGCAGTGGATTTCGCTCTTTCAGCGATGCGGCATGGACCAGACCGAGGGCGCCCCCCAGGCTGTGGCCGCAAATGAACAACCCCTTACCTTCGATAGCTTCAGGAATCGTCTTACCCAGATCCTTCGCATAAACTCTTCTGGCCAGTTCGAACGCATCGCGAAAGCCCAAATGCACACTGCCCTCTGGAGTCAAATCGGCACAGGGCACCTTGGGCTCGCACAAGGCCTGCACTTGCGGTTTTACCGGGCGGAAAGTCGCATCAGTACCTGGATCGGCGAACCCATCCACTTCTGTACCCCGCCAACCCACCAGCACCTGGGTGGCATTGATGGCATAAAACAGCTGGGTGTCCCCCTCTGGCGGTCGAGCCTGAGTGGTGTCCAACGGTTCAGCGATGGTGTAACGCCCATTGAAGGGAACATCGGTGACCACGCACGGCAATTTCTGACCACTGTCCAGAATTATGGGGGTACGCGATAAGTCCAAACATTGCCGCTCGAAGAACTCCTTAACGGAACCCAATGCATTCTCGGGCCGCGTGCTGTACGCCAAAATACTCATCAGCGCCAGGTTGTAAGCATTGACCAGGCTGTACTCTGCTTGGTGATGCAAGGTCAGTGACCAGGCGCGCAGCGGGCAGACTTCCAGCACATGCCGACGATCGAGTTGATCGTCGCCGATGGTAAACCCGCCAAACTTTGGGTCCGGAAAATGGTAGGCCGGGGGCTGCCTGGGATCGGCCAACGGTGGATCGAAGGCCGGCAGTCGATCGCACAACTGGCCGATGCGCAGGTAGTGATAACCATGGCCGGCGGCGACCGCCCGCTGTTCGATGGGCGAGAAGCCCGAACGCTGCGGACCATACAGCGGCGTGCGATCAGCGAAACCGGGGCGCGCGGGTTCGGCTCGCTCGGCACGCAGGCGACGGGTTTGCAGTTGCTCGGCCAAGGACTCGGCGTCTATCAGCAGGGTGATGGCCAGCGGATGCAGGCCGTCAAGGCGGATCATCCCCTCGGCATCGGTGTGGCCCGTGTACTGCGCAATGAAGTCGACACGGGTCGCCTCGTTCAGCGCGCGATAAGGCAGGTTCGCCAGTGGCTCGCCCTGTTCATCGAGCAACTGGAATTCGATCCAGTGCTTGATCTGTTTGCCGCACATCACCTCTTTGCACGAGCCCAGTGTGTCCGTACGGTGCAACCTATCGTTCATGTCAGTCCCTTTACGTGAGTGTTGATCGACCGGTTGGCCCTGGCGGTTGTCGCCATGCCAGTCCGATACCTCGACGAAGCCCGGATTGGGCTCGTGCTCAAGCGCAGGAGAGCTTTCAGGAACCTGACTGACTTAGAAATAGGAAGCTTCTGAGGGGCGCGTAGGAATCGTCCGGAATGGGACTAATTGACCCGGATTAGAAATGTCTCAAGCGGGGGAAGCATGCAGTGTTCGACTTGAGTTTATTGCGAGTGCATGGATGCCTTCGCTGGTAAGCCAGCTTCTGCCGGAGCACGTATGCGCTTGAGATCAGGTCGGCTGGGCAATGCCGCCATTTAGCGCGGTAATAGTGCCCATGCCGATCAAACTGTGGGAGCTGGCTTGCCAGCGATGGCGTCGGGTCAGTCACCATTGAAGTTGGATGGACTGCCGTCATCGCGAGCAAGCTCGCTCCCACAGAAGAGCAAAAACAGATCGGCGTACACCCGTTGCTTCTCACCACTCATCAGGCCGAGCGTTAGCTCGCCTGCAGCTCTTGATCCATACGCCCCCTCGAGAGGCCGAGYGSAGGTTCTGCGYAGTGGGCAACCCGGCATGGATGCCGGGTTAGCCGCCCCCGGCCCAGAGTGTGTAAAAACTCCAAAGCAAACCCTTGCTATGATTTCCCAGGATTTCATCGCAAGGGTTGCCCATGAAACGCTTCATTCAAGGTGAACACCGAGGTCAAAGGACCCTGCTCCCCGAGAGCCTGGACGATTACGTCAGCGAGACTAATCCGGTGCGTGTTGTCGATGTCTTCGTTGATGAACTTGACCTGATCACCTTGGGTTTTGAAAGTGCTATCCCTGCTGAAACTGGCCGACCTGCCTACCATCCGACAGTCATGCTGAAGATCTACATCTATGGCTATCTAAACCGCATCCAGTCGAGCCGACGCCTTGAACGCGAGGCGCAGCGCAACGTCGAGCTGATGTGGCTTACCGGTCGACTGATGCCGGACTTCAAGACCATCGCCAACTTCCGTAAAGACAACAGCAAGGCCATTCGAGGCGTTTGCCGACAGTTTGTTGTGCTGTGTCAGCAATTGGGGCTCTTCACGGAAAATTTCGTCGCCATAGATGGCAGCAAATTTAAGGCCGTGAACCACCGCGACCGCAACTTCACCAGCGCCAAGCTGAAACGCCGGATGGAAGAAATCGAGTCGAGCATTACCCATTATCTGAAGGCGCTGGATGCAGCTGATCGSGAAGAGACCAAGTCTTCAGGGCCCAAAGGCGGCCTGGAAGAGAAAATCGYCAAACTGAAGGAGCAGATGAAGGCRCTTCAGGCGATTGAAATACAGCTTGAGGAGTCGCCGGACAAACAGGTCTCACTGACCGACCCGGACGCGCGCTCCATGATGACAAGCGGCAAAGGRATCGTGGGTTACAACGTACAGACGGCGGTCGATACCAAGCATCATCTGATCGTCGCGCACGAGGTGACCAATGAGGGTCAYGACCGTGATCAGCTCAGYTCGATGGCCCAGCAGGCCCGTGAGGCGATGAAACTCGAATCGTTGTCGGTGGTGGCTGACCGGGGGTATTACAAAAGCGGGGAGATCCTTGCCTGCCACGAGGCAGGGATTAGCGCTTATGTACCGAAGACGCTGAGCTCGCGCGCCAAATTCGATGGCCGCTTCAACAATGACGAGTTTGTTTACGACGCGGACAAAGATGTGTACGTCTGCCCCGCCAAGGAAGTGCTGATCTGGCGAAACTCTTACGTCGATAAAGGCAAGACGCTGAGCAGTTACTGGAGCTCCAACTGCCGGTCATGCTCGATAAAGGCGCAATGCACACCGGCCAGAGAGCGAAAGGTTCGTCGCTGGGAACATGAAGCGGTGCTGGAGGAAATGCAGGTCCGCCTGGACAATACGCCCCAGATGATGAGCATCCGCAAACGGACCGTCGAGCATCCCTTCGGGACGCTTAAACAATGGATGGGTGCGACACACTTTTTGACCCGACGACTTGCCGGGGTGAGCACCGAAATGAGCTTGAATGTGCTCGCTTACAACTTGAAGCGAGTGATGAAAATCCTCGGTACGCAGAATCTGATGAAAGCGCTGGCGGCCTGAAAAGCCTTCTGTTTTGCCCGATGGACGAGCTGAGAAGCGTTACTGGTGGCATTAAAAGCGGGCTGGAGCTACGAAGAGCGCTTTAGGTGTAGTTAGCCAGCCAAACATCGTCGGCGCTAGTGTCGACGATGTTTGAACCAGTTTTTACACACTCTGGACCCAAAGCGGCCTGTCAGTTGTGCTACAGAATCAAGGGCGATTCATACATAGCTTGTCCTTATCGCTCAAAGGCAGTTGTAATTTACGTGAATTGATTACCCAGCTATCTCGATAGTGCGGTAGCTCCTTTGCAGAAAGCTACCGCCAACTAACGAAACGGGCGCGATTAACGCGGAAAATCCGGTTCTACCTGATCGCTAAGAGCGCAGTAAGTACACCTTAGCTACTGAGCCTTGAACAATCATTGGACCAACCCAAGTCGGTGTCACTCCATCGGGTAGAGCTTTGGATAATATTGGTATGCCGAGAGAGGGGATGGGGGCAGTATTAAGCTCTTCGAATTCAACCAGATTGGAGATTATGTTTATGGCATTCGTCCAAATTTGGCTGCCTACGAACTTTGATCCGAGCGCTTCCTCCCCTTCGATAGCTATCGACTGTTGATCCAGTGTAAATTGTCCGGAGAGTTCTACATGATAATTAGCCATAATTTTTTCTCCTACTTTAGAAGGCCCGAACCTTTTAGCGCTTTTTCCAGACTGTTTATACGTTCAGGAGTTCCATTTCTCAGTATATCTAGCAGAGAGGCACGGGTATCCTCTGCGGTCTTCTGCGTAGAGAGGCCGAGCGCAGATAAAGCGATATTTGCTTTACCCATAGCTTGATCATCTATCGTCCATATCGAGTCTCGAATGGCCTTGCGACGTGTAATTTCGTCGTTCGTTGGTACTTCAAGTGCACGTACTTTATCCAACGCAGTCTGTTTATCGTTCTCGGCTTTGGTCGTAATTACGGAAATTGCGCCAAACACGGTTCCAGCAGTGAAGTAGGCGTTGATGTCGTCCATAGCCGCTGTGCCGTCGTAGATTTCAACGGTGTCGCGTTGACTCGTCTTTATATGTAGTAATACTGAGGCGCGCGCGGCCCCCATTGCAGAGACAAGCGCTGGCACGGTTTTATCGTAAAAATAGTTTTTGTCGACGATTCCAAACGCGCCTATGACACCTGCATTGAGTAGGGCAAAGTTTTCTTTCGCAGAGGCACTACCGACTAATACGCCTGCGATGCTGGATGCCAGAGTCGTTCCGGCAACTGCGGCGGAGGTATCGGCACGATCAGCTACCAAGTCTCGTTCAAATTGATTGAAATTAAGATTGATAACAGCGATAGCTTTGTTTTGTAGGCGGTTGCGCTCCTGTTCTGACGTTGCTGCTTGCAGATTGGCTAAGTCTATAGCGGTCAGGTCAATACGATTAATAATATCTGCGCTGGGTTGGTATAAGGGGGGGGTGCCTCGAAACGAGCAGCCTGATAGTAGTGTAATCGCAAAACAGATTACAAGTGACCGCACGGCGATCAATGCATGGAAGGAACCAGATATTGGTAGCAAATTGATCATCGGTGCTCCTCCC
>NZ_JBFUIC010000023.1:0-38456 GCF_056402075.1 Pseudomonas sp. P4_C3 | reverse complement strand
CGCCAAAAGATCGCAGCCTGCGGCAGCTCCTACAAAATCGCAGCCAGTCACAGTCCTGTAGGAGCTGCCGAAGGCTGCGATCTTTCCAGCCTCACAATCAATACTTAATCGAACGTAATACCCTGCGCCAACGGCAATTCCAGCGAATAGTTCACGGTGTTGGTCTGGCGGCGCATGTAGMCSYKCCATGCATCGGAGCCGGACTCACGACCACCGCCGGTTTCTTTCTCGCCACCAAATGCACCACCAATTTCAGCGCCGCTCGGGCCGATATTGACGTTGGCGATGCCACAGTCGCTGCCCACCGCCGACATGAACTGCTCGGCTTCACGCACGTCGGTGGTGAAGATGCACGAGGACAGGCCTTGTGGCACAGCGTTGTTCAGGCGCAGGGCTTCCTGGAAATCGCTGTAACCGACCACGTACAGGATCGGGGCGAAGGTTTCGTGGCAGACCACATCGCTCTGCTCCGGCATTTCGACGATGGCCGGCGACACGTAGTAGGCATTGGGGAACTTGTCTTCCAGCTGACGTTTGCCGCCGAACACCCGGCCGCCTTCGCTCAGGGCTTGTTCCAGCGCGTCCTGCATGTTGTCGAAGCTTTGCTTGTCGATCAGCGGGCCGACCAGATTGCCTTCCAGCGGATGGCCGATACGTACTTTCGAGTACGCGGCTTTCAGACGGGTGACGATTTCTTCTTTCACCGACTCGTGGGCGATCAGGCGACGCAGGGTGGTGCAGCGCTGGCCGGCGGTGCCGACGGCGCTGAACAGGATCGCGCGAACGGCCATGTCCAGGTCGGCGCTCGGGCCGAGGATCATTGCGTTGTTGCCGCCCAGTTCGAGAATGCTGCGGGCGAAACGTGCGGCGATTTTCGGCGCCACTTCGCGGCCCATGCGGGTGCTGCCAGTAGCGCTGATCAGGGCCACGCGCGGGTCATCCACCAGCGCTTCGCCGGCATCGCGACCGCCAATAATCACCTGGCTCAGGTGCGCTGGCGCATCGCTGAAGTTCTTCAGAACGCGATCGAACAACGCCTGGCAAGCCAATGCGGTCAGTGGAGTCTTTTCCGACGGTTTCCAGATCACCGGGTTGCCGCAGACCAGCGCCAGCGTGGCGTTCCAGGCCCAGACCGCGACCGGGAAGTTGAACGCACTGATCACGCCGACGACGCCCAGCGGATGCCAGGTTTCGCGCATGTGGTGGCCAGGACGCTCGGAGGCGATGGTCAAACCGTACAGCTGACGGGACAGGCCGACGGCGAAGTCGCAGATGTCGATCATTTCCTGAACTTCACCCAGGCCCTCCTGAGTGATCTTGCCGGCCTCCCAGGACACCAGCTCGCCGAGGTCGGCCTTGTATTCACGCAGGATGTCACCCAGTTGCCGCACCAGCTCGCCACGGCGCGGCGCCGGAACCTTGCGCCACAGTTCGAACGCATGATCTGCGCGACTGATGTGCTGCTCGACTTCAGCAGCGCCTTCCCAGTTCACGGCAGCGATCCTGCTGCCATCGATCGGCGAGTGCACCGGCACTTTGCCGTTCTGGTACAGGGCCGGGTTCACACCTAGACGATCAAGCAATGCGGCAACCATGGGTCACTCCTCAAGCAAAAGACAGAACACGTGCAGCCAGAAATTCACGGCTGATCAGACCTGTAGTTTTAGCTGCCCGGAGGTTACTCAACAAACGACCTTTAAGAGAGATATCATTCCGTTTATTCATGCTGTGCATTGCTGGCAATAAGAAACAAGAACCAAGGACCGCCCATGCTGAATAAACGCTACTTGCCATCGATCGCTGCGTTGCAGTGCTTCGAGGCCGTCACCCGGCATTTGAGCTTCACCCGGGCCGCCGAAGAGTTGAACCTGACCCAAAGCGCCGTGAGCAAACAGGTCGCGCAACTCGAAGAGCTGTTGCAACACCTGTTGTTTCGCCGGGTGCGCCGCCGCCTGCAGATGACGCCGGCCGGTGATCTGTATCTGGTTGAGGTGCGAAAAATCCTCACGCAGGTCGAGATGTCGACCCATTACCTGCGTTCCTACGGTGGCGAAACAGAAGTCCTGCGGGTTTCGACGCCTCCCACCTTCGGCGCACGCTGGCTGGTGCCGCGCCTGAAAGGCTGGCGCCTGCGGCACCCGTCGATCCACCTGGACCTGTGCAGCGAACAGGAGGCCGACGATCTGCTGCAAGGTCGCAGCGACCTGGCGTTCTACTTCGGCCAGGGCTCACGGCCGGGCACCGAATGCCTGAAGCTGTTCGGCGAAGAGCTGGTGCCGGTGTGCGCGCCGGGCAGCCTGCCAGACACGCCGTTTACCGATCCGACGCAACTGACTGACCTGGTCCTGCTGCAAAATGCTTCCCGCCCCCAGGCCTGGCATGACTGGTTCGACCATCAGGGCTACCACACCGAGCACAGTTACCACGGCCCTCGCTTCGAAACCTTTTATATGTGCATCCGCGCCGCCCAGGTTGGCTGCGGCGTGGCGTTGTTACCACGGTTTCTGGTGGAAGAGGAACTGGCTGACGGCAAGCTGGTCATTCCCTGGCAGCATGCAATGCCCAGCAGCGATGCCTATTACCTTGCGTACCCGGAGCACTCGGCGGAAGTGCCCAAGGTGCGGGACTTTGTGAAGTGGATGCTGGAGCAGATCGATAGCCCAGAGGCAGTGCAACATTAAGCCCCTGCACATCCCCTGTGGGAGCGAGCTTGCTCGCGATGACGTCATCACATTCAATGCTTCAATTGACTGTCAGTCCGCTATCGCGAGCAAGCTCGCTCCCACAGGGATCCGCTGCGCTCCAAGAAATTGCTGGCAATTCTGCCTGCTGATATGCGCCACTAGCGCCATTGTTCAATACCGCTGCAACGCTGGAGATTCCCGTTATGAGCGAGAGTGTGTTTGCCGATCGCATCGTGCAGAACCTGCTCGACACCGACTTCTACAAACTGACGATGATGCAGGCGGTGCTGCACAACTACCCGAACGTCGAAGTCGAATGGGAGTTTCGTTGCCGTAACAGCGAGGATTTGCGCCCCTATCTGGCGGAAATCCGTTTCCAGATCGAGCGCCTGGCCGAGTTGAGCCTGAGCGCCGACCAGTTGAGCTTTCTCGAGCGCATCAGCTTCCTGAAGCCGGACTTCCTGCGTTTTCTCGGGTTGTTTCGCTTCAACCTGCGCTACATCCACACCGGCCTCGAAAACGGTGAGCTGTTTATCCGCCTGCGGGGCCCCTGGCTGCATGTGATCCTGTTCGAAGTGCCGCTGCTGGCGCTGGTCAGCGAGGTGCGCAACCGCTATCGCTACCGCGAAGTCGTGCTGGAGCAGGCCCGCGAGCAGCTCTACCGCAAGTTCGACTGGCTGAGCGCCAATGCCAGCAGCGATGAATTGTCCGAATTGCAGGTGGCCGATTTCGGCACGCGCAGACGTTTTTCTTACCGCGTGCAGGAAGAAGTGGTGAATGTGCTCAAGCACGACTTCCCCGGACGCTTCGTCGGCACCAGCAACGTGCACCTGTCCCGGGAACTGGACATGAAACCCCTGGGCACCATGGCCCACGAATGGATCATGGCGCACCAGCAACTCGGCCCACGGCTGATCGACAGCCAGATCGCCGCACTCGATTGCTGGGTCCGCGAATACCGTGGCCTGCTGGGGATTGCCCTGACCGACTGCATCACCATGGATGCCTTCCTCGGCGATTTCGATCTGTTTTTCGCCAAGCTTTTCGACGGTTTGCGCCACGATTCAGGCGATCCGGTGCTGTGGGCGGAAAAAGCCATCGCCCACTATCACAAGCTCGGCATCGACCCGATGAGCAAGACGCTGACCTTCTCCGACAGCCTGACATTGCCCAAGTGCCTGGAAATATTCCGGGCGCTGCGCGGTCGGATCAATGTCAGCTTCGGCATTGGCACCAACCTGACCTGTGATATTCCGGGTGTCGAACCGATGAGCATCGTGCTTAAAATGACTGCCTGCAACGGCCAGCCGGTGGCGAAGATCTCCGACGAGCCAGGCAAGACGCACTGTAAAGACCCGAATTTCGTCGCTTACCTGCGACACGTTTTCCAGGTTCCTGCCGCCCTTTCAAGTACATCAAGCAAGGAGTGAATTCATGCAAGCCGTACAGCGTGAGATTGCTGAACAGCTCAAGGTCCAGCCGCCATTCGCCGACGAAGCCGCCCTTGAGGCCGAAGTCGCCCGGCGGGTGACCTTCATTCAGGACTGCCTGGTCAACTCAGGGCTCAAGACCCTGGTGCTGGGCATCAGTGGCGGGGTCGACTCCCTGACCGCCGGTCTGCTGGCCCAGCGGGCCGTCCGTGAACTGCGCCAGCGCAGCGGTGATGCCGCGTACAAATTCATCGCCGTACGCCTGCCCTACGAAACCCAGTTCGATGAACACGACGCCCAGGCTTCGGTGGATTTCATCAAGCCGGACGAGCGCCACACCGTGAACATCGGCCCGGCGGTCAAGTCCCTGGCCAATGAAGTCGCGGCCTTCGAAGGCAAACATGCGGTGTCGGTGGACTTCGTGCTCGGCAACACCAAGGCACGCATGCGCATGGTCGCCCAGTACACCATCGCCGGCGCGGCCCATGGCCTGGTGATCGGCACCGATCACGCGGCGGAAGCGGTGATGGGGTTCTTCACCAAGTTCGGTGACGGCGCCTGCGACCTGGCGCCACTGAGTGGCCTGGTGAAAAACCAGGTCCGCGCCATCGCCCGCAGCTTCGGCGCGCCGGAGTCGCTGGTGGAGAAAGTCCCGACCGCCGACCTCGAAGACCTGTCGCCCGGTAAACCGGACGAAGCTTCCCACGGCGTGACCTACGCCGAGATCGACGCGTTCCTGCACGGCAACCCGGTGCGTGAAGAGGCGTTCAGGATCATTGTTGATACGTACAACAAGACCCATCACAAGCGGGTGATGCCGTTTGCGCCGTAACGCCTGCGCGCAGGAGCGTGCAGGAGCTGTCGAGTAAAACGAGGCTGCGATCTTTTGATGTTCAAGATCAAAAGATCGCAGCCTGCGGCAGCTCCTACAAGCGCAAAAAAAAGCGTCCACTACGGACGCTTTTTTTATGACTGCGATTCAATTACTTCAGGGTCACGGTGCCTTTCATCATCGAGATGTGGCCCGGGAACGAGCAGAAGAAACCATACTTTTCAGCGGCATCCAGCTTGGACACATCGAAGGTCACCGAGTCTGTCTCGCCAGCGCCGATGATCTTGGTGTGGGCGATCACGCGGGCGTCGCCTTCCTTCAGGTAGTTCTTGTCGATACCGGCGCTCAGGCCGTCGGTGGCGATCGGCTGCATGTCGGCTTCTTTACTCAGCACCCAGTTATGGCCCATGACGTTCTTCGGCAAGCTGCCGGAGTGCTTGAGTTCCACGGTAAACGTCTTGCAGCTCTTGTCGATTTCAATGGCCTTGGTGCTAAAGGACATTTGATCGGTGGAGTCAATGGTGGTCTTGCACTCGGCAGCCATCAATTGGCTGCTGGCCAGTGTCAACAGGGATACCGCAACAAGTTTGGCAAACATGGTGAATCTCCAAGGCAGGGTTAACGAAATCGCGAATGAACAGAAGACTGCCTGAAAACTTCGCAAGTTCATATGACTTGAATCAAAAATTGTATACAACTTTCGGGCTATGACGCYGATGCAAATTATCTACCGGCCAAGTGTCTGGCCCGGGCCTATCATCAGGCCGTCCCCCTTCAAATGGAATGTCTGTCATGTCGATCAACAGCCTGTTGTGCAGTTTGCTGGCCGCCTACGCCTGCGGTGCCAGCGGTACGTACGAAACCCCGGAACACCAAGTCTAGCCCTTGGAGTGGCGTGCGCCTGCCTTTACTCTGTGGCCCTGATCGACCAAGGAGCAAGGCATGTCTTTAACATCCGTTTGTGTATTTTGTGGTGCCAGCACCGGCACCAACCCGGCTTACCGCGAAGCAGCCGTGGCCCTTGGCCGGGCGTTGGCCGAGCGCAAGCTGACTCTGGTGTATGGCGGTGGCGCCGTGGGCCTGATGGGCATCGTCGCCGATGCCGCGCTGGCGGCCGGCGGTGAAGTGATCGGCATCATCCCGCAAAGCCTCAAGGACAAGGAAATCGGCCACAGCGGCCTGACTCGTCTGGAAGTCGTCGATGGCATGCACGCGCGCAAGGCGCGGATGGCCGAGCTCAGCGATGCCTTTATCGCGCTGCCCGGTGGCCTTGGCACCCTCGAAGAACTGTTCGAAGTCTGGACCTGGGGCCAGCTCGGCTACCACGGCAAACCGCTGGGTTTGCTGGAAGTGAACGGTTTCTACAGCAAATTGACGTCTTTTCTCGATCATATCGTCGGCGAAGGCTTCGTTCGCGGGCAGCACCGTGACATGCTGCAAGTGAGCGAATCGCCGCAAACCCTGATCGATGCTCTGGATGCCTGGCAACCGTCCATAGCGCCAAAATGGGCCGAGCAAAAACCCAGCTAACGGCTTGGCACCGATACAGGGCAGAATATGCGCCGCTCAACCTCACCTTCGACCCCAGAGGATCGCCCATGGCCAAACCTAATTATTCCTTCGCCAAACGTCAAAGAGACTTGGCCAAGGAGCAGAAGAAAGAGGAAAAGCTTCAGCGCAAGAAAGCTACAGCTGAAGAAGAAGCAGCCGCACTGAACCCGGAAGCAGAAGGTGAAGTGGCCGCAGAAAGTGATGTTGAAGCACCGAAAGATCAGGCGCCCGACGCCTGAGACCCTCAGGGCCCGATGATCTGATCAGGCCCACCGGATCTGTGTCCAGGGTTGGCAGCTTTGCTGCCGATCCTCTGTAGGAGCGAGCTTGCTCGCGATGGTCGTTAACGATAACGCTGCAAGTCTGACACCCCGGCGCTCTCGGGTTCTTCGCGAGCAAGCTCGCTCCTACAGGGGACCTGCGTTAATCCAGTGGCATCACTGTGACGCGCACTTCCGGATCGTGGTTCCCTCCTCCCAGAATCACCCCCCGCAATGGCGACACATCAGAAAAATCCCGGCCCCAGGCCAGGGTGATGTGCTCCAGCGCCGGTTGCACATTGTTGGTCGGATCGAAATCCACCCACCCCAGCACCGGGCAAAACACCGAGACCCAGGCGTGGGACGCATCAGCACCGATTAGCCGTGGCTGACCCGGCGGTGGCTGGGTCAGCAGGTAGCCGCTGATGTACCGCGCCGCCAATCCACGGGACCGTACGCAAGCGAGCATCAGGTGGGCAAAGTCCTGGCAGACCCCGCGTCGGCGCTCCAGCACCTCCACCAGCGGCGTCGCCACCTGGGTCGCTTCGGCATCGAAGGTGAACTCGCTGAAGATTTTCTCCATCAGCGCCTGCACGCCGAGCAACAACGCTCGACCGGGCGGAAAACAGCTTTGCGAAAACTCGACGAAGTTTTTCTTCAAATGCACATACGGCGATTCAAACCGGTATCGGCAGGCTTCGAGTAGCTCGGGCGACAGCGGTTGGCTGCTGTAGGTCAGCGCGCTTCGGGTCTGTTCCCACGCTGGTGACCGATTGAAGTCCAACGCAGGTCGGGGCAGCACTTCAATGGTCAGGCTGGCGTTGACCAGCAATTCATCGTGGGGACGCTCGAACGCCAGCCGGGTCAGCGGATTGCCGAATACATCCAGTTCATCGCGACGCGAGGTCGGCTGCGGACTGATCTGCAATTGCCGGTCGGTGCAGCGCTGCCAGGCACAAGGCCGCGGCCACAAATGCGCCAATTGCTGGGCCAGGGACACCGGGCTGTCATAGTGATAATGGGTGTCGTGGAAAATCTGGTAGTGGGCGCTCATCAGACGGACACCGTGCGCTGGCTGACATCGTCGACATGGGCGAAATGCCGCAGCGCCAGGCGATCGGAAACCTGCCCGCCGGCGTCGGCGATCTCTTGCAGCAGCGCGGCCAGCCCTTCGATGGCGGCGCGAACACTCGCGTCGCCGAACAGCGGGTTTTCCAGGCAGCCCAGATCGAATCGCGCCAGACGCTCGACCAATTGCGGCAGCGCCGTTTCGCGCGGCACGCCAAAGTCGTCGTTGAGGCGCTTGAGGGTGCGGGTCACCAGTTTCAACTGGAACAACACGGCGTGAGGGTTCTGCTCGTCGAGCAACAACAGGTCGAGCACCGGGATCATCTGTGCCACCGCCAGGTATCGAGAACGATAGGTGATACTGCTGTTGCCCAGTTCCAGCAACCACTCCAGGCCGGCCTGATCGAAAGCCCCGGCGCCCCGCAGGAACGCCGCCAGGCTGCCGCTGAGAAACTGCAGACGCTCGAGCCGCCGGCCAATCATCAGGAAACGCCAGCCTTCGTCCCGGGTCATGTCGTCCAGGGCAAAGCCGGACAGTGCCGCCAGGGACATCACCAGACGGTTGAGGAAATCCAGCAACTCGCCGAAATCCGGCTCTTCGGTTTCCAGCTCCATGGCTTCACGCTGCAACTCCACCAGTGCCTGCCAGTTTTCCCGCGAGAGTTTGCCGCGCACCTGTGAAGCAGCCCACTGCAAGCGTTGCAGGTTGGAGCGCAGGCTGAACGGCCAGTCATCGCCGAGCAGCGCCGCCAACAGGCGCTCCGGCAATTCGCCCTCATCGGGTAACAACATCAGCCGTTCACCGAGATCCACCGCAGCCTGCAGGGCTTGCGGGTCGTCGCCGTCGACATAGCGCGCCAGCATGATGCGCAGCAAACGGGCGCTGTCGTCGCAACGCTCGCAGTAACGGCCAAACCAGAACAGGTTTTCTACCACCCGCGACGGCAGGTATGGATCGCGCCGCACCAGGTCATGCACGCCGATATTGCGCTGGGCCTTCCATTGTTCGCCGCTGGGCGCACGATCGCCCAGCACCCAGGTGTCTTTACTGGCGCCGCCGCGCTGCATCGACACCACTTCGGCATCGGCTTGCGCGGCGACCCGGGTCAAGCCACCGGGCAGCACCCGGTAGCCCTCGCGGCTGGCCACCGCATACACGCGCATGCCGATGGCACGGGGCTGCAGTTGACCGTCTTCAGCTTGCCAGATCGGCGCCTGGGACAATTGCGCGAGTTCTTGTGCCACATAAGCGTAAGGCCGTGCCTGCATGCGCTCGGCGAGTTCCTGGCGCTGTTTTTCACCCAAATCACGGCCAAATACCGGTGCAAAGCTTTGGGACGGAAACGCCGGTTTGATCAGCAGCTCCGGCAGTTTTTCCAGGGCCTGGGCCAATACCGACGCTTCGCCGCACCACCAAGTGGCGATGGACGGCAGGATCAGCTCTTCGCCGAACAGGAATTGATTGATCTTCGGCAGAAACCCCAACAACCCCGGCGATTCCAGCACACCACTGCCGAGGGCGTTGGCCACCAGCACCCGCCCCTGCCGCACTGCTTCCAGCAGGCCCGGCACGCCGAGGGCTGAGTCGGTTCGCAGCTCCAGCGGGTCGCAGAAATCATCGTCGAGCCGGCGCATGATCGCGTGAACCCGGCGCAGACCACTCAGGGTCTTCAGGTAGACCGTCGCATCGCGCACTGTGAGGTCGCCGCCCTCCACCAGTGGGTAGCCGAGCTGGCGAGCGAGGTACAGATGTTCAAAATAGCTTTCGTTGAAACGCCCTGGCGTCAGCAGCACCACCAACGGTGCGTCCCCGTCGTTCGGGGCCTGACGAGCGAGGGTTTCCTGCAAGGTGCGAAAGAACCCGGCCAGGTGCTGCACTTTCAGATCGCGGTACAGCTCGGGAAAGGCCCGGGACACAATCGTGCGGTTTTCCAGCGCATACCCGGCTCCCGAAGGCGCCTGGGTACGATCCGCCGTCACCCACCAGCGGCCATCGGGTGTGCGCGCCAGATCCACGGCATACAGATGCAGAAAGGCTCCGTCAGGCGGGCTGATGCCCTGACAGGGCCAAAGGAAGTTGTTGTGACCGAACACCAGCTCGGCGGGCAAAAGACCTTCGGCAATCAGCCGTTGCGGACCGTAAAGGTCAGCAAGCACGGCATTGAGCAACCTGGCCCGTTGCGCGATGCCGGCCGCAAGGTGCTCCCACTCCTCGGCGGCAATGACATGGGGCAGCAGGTCCAGTTCCCATGGTCGGTCAGCGCCTTTGGGATCGGCATAAACGTTATAGGTAACGCCGTTCTCCTGGATTTGCCGGGTCAGCAGGGCCTGACGCTGCACCAGTTGCGCCGGCGTGCTGCGTTGCAACTGCTCGAACAACCGGCGCCAGTGCGGGCGCACGGCGCCACTGTCGTCGAGCAGTTCGTGATAGGTGCCCGCCGTCAGCGGGTAGCGGTCTAGCAGGTCAGGCATGGAAAGCTCGGCAGACAGCAATGAACGGTCAGACTAACGCAGGCTCGTGACGCCCGGATATACGTAAAATCCGAGCGTCGCGTACGGTTTAGAAACGTCGCAAATCGAGCGTCATCGGCAGCTCGTCGCTGATTTCCAGATTGGGTATAGGAAGTTTCCCTGGCGTGTGTCCGATGCGGAAGAAGCGCGCCATTCGCCGGCTCTCCGCTTCATTGGCGTTCACCGGCAAGCTGTCGTAATTGCGCCCGCCCGGGTGGGCGACGTGGTACTGGCAGCCGCCCAACGAACGCTGCATCCAGGTATCGAGCAAGTCGAACACCAGGGGCGCGTGGACCGGGATGGTCGGTTGCAGGCAGTTGGCCGGTTGCCAGGCACGAAATCTCACGCCAGCAACGAATTCGCCTACACGCCCGGTGGGTTGCAATGGCACGGGCACGCCGTTGCAGGTCAGCAGATAACGCTGGGGCGGCAAGCCGCTGAGCTTGACCTGCAAACGCTC
This sequence comes from Pseudomonas sp. P4_C3, assembly GCF_056402075.1. Lineage (NCBI taxonomy): Bacteria > Pseudomonadati > Pseudomonadota > Gammaproteobacteria > Pseudomonadales > Pseudomonadaceae > Pseudomonas > Pseudomonas sp. P4_C3. Next base: position 27,660 of record NZ_JBFUIC010000023.1, on the reverse strand, counting down.
CAGCGACGAATCCACGTAACGCACCGTACCGCCCATGGCGCCCTCTTCGCCCAGCACGTGCCAGGGCTCGAGCGCCTGGCGCAACTCCAGCGCAATGCCACTGACGGCGTAGTCGCCAACCTTGGGAAAACGGAACTCCAGATGCGCGGCGAACCATTCGGCCCACACCGGATAACCGGCGGCGTTGAGGTCGACGATGACATCGGCGAAGTCTTGCTCGATAAAGTGCGGCAACAGGAAGCGATCGTGCAGCTCCGTACCCCAGCGCGCCAGTTTCGGCGGCGCATAGGGCTCGCGCCAGAACCGCGCGACCAGCGCCCGCAGCAACAATTGTTGCGCCAGGCTCATGCGCGCATGGGGCGGCATCTCGAATGCACGCAGCTCCAACAATCCGAGGCGCCCGGTGGCACCATCCGGCGAATAGAGTTTGTCGATGCAGAACTCGGCGCGATGAGTGTTGCCCGTCACATCGATCAGCAGATTGCGCAGCAGTCGATCCACCAGCCATGGCGGACATTCCTCACCCGCTTCAGGCATTTGTGCGAAAGCAATTTCCAGTTCGTACAAGGCATCGTTGCGGGCTTCATCGACGCGGGGTGCCTGGGACGTCGGGCCGATGAACAATCCGGAAAACAGGTAGGACAGCGACGGATGGTTGTGCCAGTAGCTGATCAGGCTGCGCAGCAGATCCGGGCGACGCAGAAACGGCGAGTCCCCCGGGGTCGCGCCACCCAGCACGAAATGGTTACCGCCGCCCGTGCCGGTATGCCGGCCGTCGATCATGAATTTCTCGGTGGTCAGTCGGGTCTGGCGCGCTTCTTCGTAGAGAAATTCGGTGCGCTCGACCAATTCATCCCAGGTCGCGGACGGCTGCACATTGACCTCGATCACCCCCGGATCCGGGGTGATGCGAAAGTTGCTCAGGCGTGGATCGCTCGGCGGCTCGTAGCCCTCAAGCAACACCGGGCACAGCAACTCTTCGGCGGTGGCTTCGATGGCAGCGACCAGTTCGAGGTAATCCTCGACCCGCTCCAGCGGCGGCATGAACAGGTACAACCGGCCTTCCCGCGCTTCGGCGCAGAAGGCAGTACGGGTCAGCCAGTCGGCGGATTCGTCGAGCTTCGGCGCGCGCTCTTGTACCTCGGCAGCTTCGCTTTGGCTTTGCAGTTGCGCAGTGTCGGGTAGCGGCGGGAAGTCTTGATTCGGGTCTTGCGGATGAATGAACGGATATTCCGCCGCTTTCACCCAAGGCTGCGACCCCAGCGGCAAGCGATAACCCAGCGGCGAGTCCCCCGGCACCAGGCGGCAGTGCTCGTCGCGCAGATACCAGCGCCCGCTCTGCCACTGGTCGCCCTTGGCGGTGCGCGCCAGCGGCAGGACCTGGCCGATGACCTTGTCCAGCCCCTGGCTGAATACTTTGCGCAGGCGTGCCCGTTCCAGGGGTTCTTCCAGACGCGAGTCTTCGGCGCTGACGTTTTGCGGCAACAGCCCTTCGCGCCAGAGGTAATAAAAATTGTCTTCGTAGGCTGGGAACACAAAGCGTGTCGGAATCTTCAGGCGTTCGGCGACACTCGCCAAAAATCGCCCGGCAAGTGCGCCATCCGCGCCGTAGTCTTCCTGCTCGTCGGCGATCAGCGCGATGTTGTGCCAGATCGGCACGCCGTCACGGCGCCAGTAGCAATTGAGCGACCAGCGCGGCAGTTGCTCGCCGGGGTACCACTTGCCCTGCCCGAAATGCACCAGCCCCTGGGGCGCGTAATGCTTGCGCATGCGCCGGAACAGTTCAGCGGACAACCGCCGCTTATCCGGCCCCAGTGCCGCGGTATTCCACTCGGCACCGTCCGGATCATCGATGGACACAAAGGTCGGCTCGCCACCCATGGTCAGGCGCACATCGCCTTCCAGCAAGTCGGCATCGATCTGACGGCCCAGGGCCTGGATCGCCAGCCACTGTTCGTCGCTGTAGGGCTTGGTGACCCGCGGCGCTTCCCAAATCCGCTCCACGGACATTTCGTGGCTGAATTCGCACTCGCAGGGTTCCACCAAGCCACTGATCGGCGCCGCAGAGGACGGATCGGGACTACAGGCCAACGGAATATGCCCTTCACCGGCAAACAGCCCGGAAGTCGCATCCAGGCCGATCCAGCCGGCGCCGGGCAAATACACCTCGCACCAGGCGTGCAGGTCGGTGAAATCCACTTCGGTGCCGGAGGGACCGTCGAGACTTTTGACGTCGGCGGTCAGCTGGATCAGGTAACCCGACACGAAACGCGCCGCCAGCCCCAGGTTGCGCAGCAGTTGCACCAGCAACCAAGCGGAGTCGCGGCACGAACCGGAGGCCTGGTCGAGGGTGTGCTCAGGTGTTTGTACACCGGGCTCCATGCGGATCAGGTAGTCGATGTCTTCGCTCAGGCGCTGGTTGAGTGCGACGAGAAAATCCACGGCGGGCAACGGTGTGCGGTCGATGCCGTCCAGATAGGCCTTGAACTTCGGCGTCAGGGGCAAGGTTTCCAGGTACGGCGCCAGTTCCTTGCGCTCATCGGCGGCATAGGCGAAGGGGATCTTTTCCGCATAGGGCTCGAGAAAGAAGTCGAACGGATTGAAGATCGCCATTTCTGCCAGCAGATCGACCTCGATTCGCAATTCCTCGGTTTTCTCCGGGAACACCAGCCGCGCCAGATAATTGCCCTGAGGGTCCTGCTGCCAGTTGATGAAGTGCTGTTCGGGGGAGACTTTCAGCGCATAAGACAGAATCCGCGTGCGGCTGTGAGCGGCGGGACGCAGACGAACGATCTGCGGGCCGAGCTCGACAGCGCGGTCATAGCGGTAATGCGTGACGTGGTGCAATGCGACATGAATCGACACGGCGTGCCTCCTGCGAGCCTTGAACGTATAGGAAAGCGCGCAAGACTTATGCCATCCAGCAGCGCTGGCGCTTTCTCCGGTTACTGGAGGCAGTACAGCACCAAAATCGGGCGATGCGGGAAATTGGTTAGATGCAGTCGCACGTATTTGTGGCGTTGCGCGGCAGATTCGCCACCACCACTGACCTCATCGCGAGCAAGCTCGCTCCCACAATGGCCGGGGTTGTGCCTCAGTTGTGTGTTCACAGCAAATACCTGTGGGAGCGAGCTTGCTCGCGATGAGGCCGGTAGCTCCAACACTGCTTTCAGCCCAGTACGCTAATTTTCCGCGGCTCAGAAATGCAAAACGCCAACCCGAAGGTTGGCGTTCTGTTGAGTTCAAGCGAGGTTTAGCGCGGCACGACAGGCTTACGCGTCGGCTTGGGGCCTTTGCCCTTGGCCGCGTCCTTGCGTTCCTTGGCCGCTTGCTGGTTGCGGGCGAACGCCGCAGCCTTGGCCTGTTCACGCTTGTCCCACGGGTTGCCGCCATCGCTGGCACGTGGTGGCAGGCCGGTATGCTGGGTCAGGATCTTGGTGGTCTTTTCCCCTGCAACCTTGTGGCTGCCGGCCGGCGTCGAGTTCTTGCGACGGGCGCTCTGGTAGCTGTCGGTCGACGGCTGGTGCAAAGGAATCAGCTGGTTCTTGCCCGGCCCGATCAGGTCGGCGCGGCCCATGCGGGTCAGGGCCTCACGCAGCATCGGCCAGCCTTTCGGGTCGTGATAACGCAAGAACGCCTTGTGCAGACGACGCTGCTCTTCGCTCTTGACGATGGTCACCGCGTCACTCTTGTAGGTGACCTTGCGCAGTGGGTTCTTGCCCGAGTGGTACATCGCGGTGGCGGTGGCCATCGGCGACGGGTAGAACGCCTGCACCTGGTCGGCACGGAAGCCGTTGCCCTTGAGCCACAGGGCCAGGTTCATCATGTCTTCGTCGGTGGTGCCCGGGTGCGCCGCGATGAAGTACGGAATCAGGTACTGCTCTTTGCCCGCTTCCTTGGAGTACTTCTCGAACATGCGCTTGAACTTGTCATAGCTGCCGATGCCCGGTTTCATCATCTGGTTGAGCGGACCTTCCTCGGTATGTTCCGGGGCGATCTTCAGGTAGCCACCGACGTGGTGAGTCACCAGCTCCTTGACGTATTCCGGCGACTCGACCGCGAGGTCGTAGCGCAGGCCGGATGCAATCAGGATCTTCTTCACACCCGGCAATTCACGGGCACTGCGGTACAGCTGGATCAGCGCCGAGTGGTCGGTGTTCAGGTTCGGGCAGATGCCGGGGAACACGCAGGATGGCTTGCGGCACGCGGATTCGATTTCCGGGCTCTTGCAGGCAATGCGGTACATGTTCGCGGTCGGGCCGCCAAGGTCGGAGATCACGCCAGTAAAACCGGGAACCTTGTCACGAATTTCTTCGATTTCACGAATGATCGATTCATGGGAACGGTTCTGGATGATCCGGCCTTCGTGCTCGGTGATCGAGCAGAAGGTGCAGCCGCCGAAGCAGCCACGCATGATGTTCACCGAGAAGCGGATCATGTCGTAGGCAGGAATTTTTTCCTTGCCATACGCCGGGTGCGGAACACGGGCGTAAGGCATGCCGAACACGTAGTCCATTTCTTCGGTAGTCATCGGAATCGGTGGCGGGTTGAACCAGACGTCCACTTCGCCATGCTTCTGCACCAGCGCACGGGCGTTGCCCGGGTTGGTTTCCAGGTGCAGCACGCGGTTGGCGTGAGCGTAGAGCACCGCATCGTTGCGGACTTTTTCCACCGACGGCAGACGGATCACGGTCTTGTCGCGGGTCATGCGCGGGCTGGCCAGGATCTGCACGACCTTGGCTTCCTGCGGATCTTCAACCGGACCCTTTTCCTGCTCGATGGCGCAGGCCTGGGTGTCCTGGGTGTTCACGTACGGGTTGATGATCTTGTCGATCTTGCCCGGACGGTCGATGCGCGTTGAGTCGACTTCGTACCAGCCTTGTGGCGTGTCACGACGGATGAACGCGGTGCCGCGCACGTCGGTGATGTCTTCGATCTTGTGACCGTAGGACAGACGCTGGGCGACCTCGACGATGGCCCGCTCGGCGTTGCCGTAAAGCAGGATGTCGGCGCTGGCGTCGATCAGGATCGAGTTGCGCACACGGTCCTGCCAGTAGTCGTAGTGGGCGATGCGGCGCAGGGACGCTTCGATGCCGCCGAGCACGATCGGCACGTGCTTGTAGGCTTCCTTGCAGCGCTGGCTGTAAACCAGGCTGGCGCGGTCAGGACGCTTGCCTGCCAGGCCACCCGGCGTGTAGGCGTCGTCGGAACGGATTTTCTTGTCCGCGGTGTAGCGGTTGATCATCGAGTCCATGTTGCCGGCCGCGACACCGAAGAACAGGTTCGGCTCACCGAGCTTCATGAAGTCGTCTTTGGACTGCCAGTTCGGCTGGGCAATGATCCCGACGCGGAAACCCTGGGACTCCAGCAACCGGCCGATGATCGCCATGCCGAACGACGGGTGATCGACGTAGGCATCACCGGTGACGATGATGATGTCGCAGGAATCCCAGCCAAGCTGATCCATCTCCTCCCTGCTCATGGGCAGGAATGGCGCTGGCCCGAAACATTCGGCCCAGTACTTGGGATAGTCAAATAACGGCTTGGCTGCTTGCATGTCGATAACCGGTGTTGGCTTTCATTGAATTTCGCGGGCGCGGAATATAGCACAAATTTTGACCAATTCCGACGGCTATGGTCGGAAATTGGTGTGCCGAATAACTTACTCGTCGTCGAAGTTGTAACTACCCGGCGCCAGGTTTTCGAAGCGGGTGTACTTGCCGATGAACGCCAGACGCGACGTACCGATCGGGCCGTTACGCTGTTTACCGATGATGATTTCAGCGATGCCTTTATGCTCGGTTTCCGGGTGATACACCTCATCCCGGTACACGAACATAATCACGTCAGCATCCTGCTCGATCGCTCCGGATTCCCGCAAGTCGGAGTTGATCGGGCGTTTGTTCGGTCGCTGCTCCAGGGAGCGGTTGAGCTGGGACAATGCCACTACCGGGCAGTTGAATTCCTTGGCCAGTGCCTTCAAGGAACGGGAGATCTCGGAAATCTCGTTGGTCCGATTGTCGCCGCCTGAACCTGGAATCTGCATCAATTGCAGGTAGTCGATCATGATCAGGCCGACATCGCCATGCTCACGGACCAGACGTCGGGTTCGGGCGCGCATTTCCGACGGGCTGATGCCGGCGGTATCGTCGATGAACAGCTTGCGGTCATTGAGCAGGTTGACCGCCGAGGTCAGACGCGGCCAATCATCGTCCTCCAGCTGACCGGAACGAACCTTGGTCTGGTCGATCCGCCCCAGGGACGACAACATACGCATGATCAGCGACTCGCCTGGCATCTCGAGCGAGTAAACCAGTACGCACTTGTCGCTGCGCAACACGGCGTTTTCCACCAGGTTCATCGCAAAGGTGGTTTTACCCATGGACGGACGGCCGGCAACGATGATCAAGTCGGCAGGTTGCAGGCCGCTGGTTTTCTCGTCGAGGTCAGTGTAGCCAGTAGAAAGCCCGGTGATAGCGTTGTCAGTATTGAACAAGGTGTCGATGCGGTCGATGGCCTTGGTCAGGAGGTCGTTGACACCTACCGGGCCGCCGGTTTTTGGCCGGGCCTCGGCGATCTGGAAGATCTGCCGTTCGGCTTCGTCGAGAATCTCTTCAGCCGTACGACCTTCCGGATTGAAGGCGCTGTCGGCAATCTCCGTGGCTATGCCGATCAACTGCCGCAAGGTAGCCCGTGCGCGAACAATCTGTGCATAGGCCTTGATGTTGGCGACGGACGGGGTGTTTTTCGCCAGTTCGCCCAAGTAACCGAGACCGCCGACCTGTGAAGTCTGACCTTCCTTGTCCAGTTGTTCGGACAGGGTCACGACGTCGATCGGCATGTTCTGATCGGCCAGCTTGGCGATCGCGCGGAAGATCAGACGGTGGTCATGTCGATAGAAATCGCCGTCGGAGACTTGATCGAGCACACGCTCCCAGGCGTTGTTGTCCAGCATCAGACCACCGAGTACAGCCTGTTCGGCTTCGATGGAATGCGGCGGCACTTTCAGCGCGGCGGTTTGCAGATCGTATTGCTCAGGAGCGGAGATATCGTTCATGGCCACTTGATTCTTGGTGATAAAAAGCAGGGGTTTCAGAAAGACAAAGGGCACGACCTGTAAACAGGATCGTGCCCGATGTTACCGGCAAGCACCCGAGGGTGCCAGCCGACAAGTGCTGCTTAAGCTGCTACCACGACAACGCGTACGGTGGCTTCAACTTCGGCGTGCAGGTGCACGGCTACGTCGAATTCGCCTACGTTGCGGATGGTGCCGTTCGGCAGACGAACTTCGCTCTTCTGCACTTCAACGCCGGAGGCGGTCAGTGCGTCAGCGATGTCGTGAGTACCGATCGAACCGAACAGCTTGCCTTCGTCGCCAGCGGTGGCAGTGATGGTCACTTCCAGCTCGGCCAGTTGGGCAGCGCGGCTTTCAGCCGACGATTTACGATCTGCTGCAGCTTTTTCCAGCTCAGCGCGACGCTCTTCGAACGCAGCCAGGTTGGCTGGGGTCGCAGCGGTAGCTTTGCCGTAAGGCAGCAGGTAGTTACGACCGTAACCAGCCTTAACGTTCACTTTGTCACCCAGGTTGCCCAGGTTGGTGACTTTTTCCAGAAGGATCAGTTGCATGTGAAAATCCTCTTAACTTTTAACCTTCACCGTTCGCGTTATCGGCATCTTTCGGTGCCGAACGACCGCGAAAATCAATCAGGCTGTCGACGATGGCCAAGACCACCAGCAACGGATAGATCAGTTGCATGAACAGCAACAGCGTCACGTACAACCCCACCAGCCAGAACCTGGCCAGTCGCTTCTGCGCCACCAGCCCGTGAATCAGGGCCAGCCCGGCGAACACCAGCGGTACGCTGCACAACGGCGTCAACATGGCCATCTGCGGACCGATGTTCGGCCCCAGAAGCATGCACGCCAGCAGCAACATCGCCGGCAACAGCGGGAAGCGGATGGCGCGAAACTCGCGACCAAAACCGCCCGGGTTGTACAACAACGCCTGCCAGTAACGCCCGACAAGCAGGCTCAGCAAGCTGACGATTTGCAACAACGCCGCAATCAGGCCGGTCAGGACCGGTGCAATCAGGGACGCGAAACGCGCTTGTTCGTCTACCGACAACTTCTGGTAGACATCGCCGAGTAGCGACGGCATGACTTTGATCAAAGCCTGCGCCAGCATCTCGATCTGGGGAGCAAAAGCTGTCCCCAACACCACTGAAAACACCACTCCCATCGCTATGCTGACCAGCAGCACGCGGTTCCAGGACTCGCTTGCGCGCAAAACCAACGCAAGGCTCGCAGACCCCAGCAGCACCAGAAGTACCCGTGGGTCGTCGGAGTAAAGCCACCAGGCCAATGCCGGCAGCAGTCCCAGAGCAAGAACGCCCAGGGCGTCCCTCAATCCGCGCCGCAGGAGCACAAGGCATCCGGCGGCAGCACCCAACCAATACAACAACGGCATCGCCGCGCATCCAGCCACTACGAGAGTGGCCTGCATACGGCCGCGCATGATGAACTCAGCTATGGCCCGCATGCATTCAATCCTTTGCTACGTGTCGACTGCCCGGTCTCAGCGGCCGTGGCTGTCGGTGTAGGCCAGCAGGGCCAGGAAGCGGGCGCGCTTGATAGCGGTGGCCAGCTGACGCTGATAACGAGCTTTGGTACCGGTGATGCGGCTTGGAACGATTTTGCCGGTCTCGGATACGTAGGCTTTCAGAGTGTTGAGATCTTTGTAATCGATCTCTTTCACGTCTTCAGCGGTGAAGCGGCAGAATTTACGACGACGGAAGAAACGTGCCATGTAATTGGCTCCTTAAAAGGTCCGTGGATTACTCGTCAGCGTTATCGCTGTTGTCGCTGTCATCACTATCAGCGCTTTCGGCGCCTTCGTGCTCAGGACGGTCGCGACGCTCACGGCGCTCACTGCGGTTTTCTTCAGCCTTGAGCATCTCGGACTGGCCGGTAACGGCTTCGTCGCGACGGATGACCAGGTTACGGATCACTGCATCGTTGTAGCGGAAGTTGTCTTCCAGCTCGGCCAGGGCCTTGCCAGTGCACTCAACGTTCAGCATCACGTAGTGAGCCTTGTGAACATTGTTGATTGCGTAGGCCAGTTGACGACGGCCCCAATCTTCCAGACGGTGGATTTTGCCGCCGTCTTCTTCGATCAGCTTGGTGTAACGCTCAACCATGCCGCCGACTTGCTCGCTTTGATCCGGGTGGACCAAAAAGATGATTTCGTAATGACGCATGAATGCTCCTTACGGGTTGTAGCCTGCCGCTCAAAAGCGGTCAGACAAGGAGTGAATGACACTTATGGACTTGCGGACGCTAGACACGTTGGTGCCTGCCATCACAGCAAGGGGCGCAATTGTAGAGAAGGGGCGAGGGAGGCGCAAGGTAATTGGTGATTAATTGAACAACCCCCGACACTAAAAGGTACTGTAGGAGCGAGCTTGCTCGCGAAGGTCGTCAACGATAACGCGGGGAAGCTGATACTCCGCGGTGATCTTGAGTCCTTCGCGAGCAAGCTCGCTCCTACAGTGGGTCGTGCGCTAATCAGGACTTCTTGGCAGCAGCCTTGGCTTTGACACTGCGCTGACGCTGCGCTTCGAACAGGCAAACGCCAGTCGCCACGGAAACGTTGAGACTGCTGACACTACCCGCCATCGGCAGATTCACCAGATAGTCGCAATGTTCGCGGGTCAGGCGACGCATGCCCTTGCCTTCGGCACCCATGATCAGGATGGTCGGGCCAGTGAGATCCTGGTCATAAAGACTGACTTCGGCCTCCCCCGCCGTACCGACAACCCACAAGCCGCGCTGCTGGAGCTTTTCCAGGGTGCGCGCCAGGTTGGTCACGGCAACCAGCGGAATCACTTCCGCCGCACCGCAGGCGATTTTTCGTACAACCGGAGTCAGGGTCGCCGACTTGTCCTTCGGCACGATCACTGCCAGCGCGCCCGCCGCATCGGCCGAACGCAGGCAGGCGCCGAGGTTGTGCGGATCGGTCACGCCGTCGAGCACCAGCAACAACGGCGCGCCGTCGGTGCGATCGAGCAACTCGTCGAGCATCGCCTCGCCCCAGACCTGGCTCGGACTCACGTCCGCGACCACACCCTGGTGCACGCCTTCAACCCAGGCATCCATTTCGCGGCGCTCGGCCTGACCGACCTGGACCCGGTTTTCGTTGGCCAGCTCGATCAGTGCCTGGACCCGAGGGTCATTGCGACCTTCGGCCAACCAGATCTGCTTCACGCGTTTCGGGTGGTGACGCAACAACGCTTCTACAGCATGTACGCCGTAGATCTTTTCCAACTGACTCATGGCTTGGCCTTAGGTTTACGCGCCCCGCCACTCTTGGCTGGAGCCGAGCCCGCTTTTGGCGGGCCTTTACGATGTTTGCTCGGTTTGGCTGGCTTGCCGCCGGCAGCCTTTTCAGGCGCCGACCGTCCGGTCTTTCCCGTAGACGCCGCTTTACCGCCGCTTTTCGCGCCGGCGAGCAACGCCTGCTTCATTTCACGGCTCTTGCGCACTTCAGCGTTTTTCGCCGCTGCATCGCTCGGGCGATAGGCCTCGACCGCCTTTTCCTTGGCAGGACGACGACCGGTTTTCGCCGGGGCCGGTTCTGCGACTGTTTTTGTAGAGAGGGCCGCAGGTGCTGCCGCTTCCGTGCCACGTTTTTTGCGGCCGATCGGTGCGCTGATGGTTTTTTCGGCCATCTCGAAGTCGATCTTGCGTTCGTCGAGGTCGACGCGCATGACCCGCACTTCCACGGTGTCGCCCAGGCGGAAGCTGCGACCGGTACGCTCACCGGCCAGGCGGTGATGCACAGGATCGAAGTGGTAATAATCGCCCGGCAGCGCGGTGACGTGCACCAGGCCTTCGACGTAGATATCGGTCAGTTCGACGAACAGACCAAAACCGGTCACGGCGGTGATCACACCCGGGAACGATTCGCCCACGCGGTCCTTCATGAACTCGCACTTGAGCCAGTTCACCACATCGCGGGTCGCTTCGTCGGCACGGCGCTCGCTCATCGAGCACTGCTCGCCGAGTTGCTCCAGGGCCGCCTCGTCGTACGGATAGATGCGCGCTTTCGGAATGGTCATCGCACCGGCACGGCGAACGTGCGGGGTGTTCTGCTTCGAATGGATCACGCTGCGAATCGCCCGGTGTGTGAGCAAGTCCGGGTAGCGGCGGATCGGCGAGGTGAAGTGGGTGTAAGCCTCATAATTCAGGCCGAAGTGGCCCTGGTTATCGGCGCTGTACACCGCCTGGCTCAACGAACGCAGCATGACGGTCTGGATCAGGTGGAAATCCGGACGATCCTTGATACCAGCCAGCAGTGCCTGGTAATCCTTCGGTGACGGGCCGTCCTTGCCTTTGTGCAGGGACAGGCCGAGCTCGCCAAGGAACGCGCGCAGTTTTTCCAGGCGCTCCGGCGGCGGGCCGTCGTGAACGCGGTACAACGCAGGGATTTCGTGTTTCTTCAGGAACTCGGCGGTGGCCACGTTGGCCGCCAGCATGCATTCCTCGATCAGCTTGTGCGCGTCATTGCGGATTGTCGGACGGATTTCGGCGATCTTGCGCTCGGAGCCGAAGATGATCCGGGTTTCCTGGGTTTCGAAATCGATCGCGCCACGCACATGGCGAGCCGCCAGCAACACCTTGTACAGCGAGTACAGCTGCTTGAGGTGCGGCACCACGTCGGTGTATTCGCCGCGCAGCTTGCGCGCCTCGGTCGCCTTCGGCGTTTCGAGCATGGCGCTGACCTTGTTGTAGGTCAGGCGCGCATGGGAGTGGATCACCGCTTCGTAGAAACAGTAGTCGGTCATTTCGCCGGATTTGGAGATGGTCATCTCGCAAACCATGGCCAGGCGGTCGACCTGCGGGTTCAGCGAGCACAAGCCGTTGGACAGCTGCTCAGGCAGCATCGGAATCACGCGCTCGGGGAAGTACACCGAGTTGCCGCGAACCTGCGCTTCGGCATCGAGTGCCGAACCGAGCTTCACGTAACTGGATACGTCGGCAATCGCCACGTACAACTTCCAGCCGCCCGAGAACAGGCGCAGCTTGCCCGGACGGGCTTCGCAATAGACCGCATCGTCGAAGTCGCGGGCATCTTCGCCGTCGATGGTGACGAACGGCAGATGACGCAAGTCGATGCGTTTCTCTTTGTCTTTCTCTTCGACTTCCGGCTTGAGCTTGCCGGCTTCCTTGAGCACGGCATCAGGCCAGACGTGAGGAATGTCGTAGGTACGCAGGGCGACATCGATTTCCATGCCCGGCGCCATGTAGTTGCCCACGACTTCAACCACGTCGCCTTGCGGCTGGAAGCGTGGCGTCGGCCAGTGAGTGATCTTCACTTCGACGAACTGACCGATCTGCGCGTTGGCGTTACGACCCGGCGTCACCAGCACTTCCTGCTGGATCTTCGGATTGTCGGCAACCACGAAACCGATGCCACCCTCTTCGAAATAGCGGCCGACGATGGTTTCGTGAGCGCGGGACACCACCTCGACGATCATGCCTTCGCGGCGACCACGACGGTCAAGGCCAGATACACGGGCCAGCGCACGGTCACCATCGAACACCAGGCGCATCTGCGCCGGGCTCATGAACAGATCGTCACTGCCGTCGTCCGGCACCAGGAAGCCGAAGCCATCACGGTGACCGCTGACGCGACCCAGGATCAGGTCGAGCTTGTCCACCGGCGCATAAGTGCCGCGACGGGTATAGATGAGTTGAGCATCGCGCTCCATGGCGCGCAGACGGCGGCGCAGGGCTTCGATCTGGTCTTCTGTAGTCAGACCAAACTCTTCGACCAGTTGCTCGCGGTTAGCAGGCGAACCTCGATCAGCAAGGTGCTGAAGGATCAGTTCACGGCTAGGAATAGGGTTTTCATATTTTTCCGCTTCACGAGCGGCCTCGGGATCGAGGGACTGCCAATCGGCCATTAGAGAGTTTTCACCTTGTCTATATGCGGGTTAGTTTGGCATAGGCGTAATGAAACGGGAAATTTCAGGCTAAGACGCCCCATCTAAAGCCCTGTATCGACACCACAAAGCTGTTTTGAAGACCGCTGGCGAAATTTTCCAGGTTTTTTTGATGTCGGGGGTTTACAGTTAAAAAGACGCTCCGTATAGTGCGCGCCATCGACGACGGAGACGTTGCCGATACTGCCCAGATGGTGAAATTGGTAGACACGCCAGCTTCAGGTGCTGGTGACCGCAAGGTCGTGGAAGTTCGAGTCTTCTTCTGGGCACCACTTTCGAGCTTGAGATTAGATGAATTTCAAGGCTCACACAAAAACCCGCGAAAGCGGGTTTTTGCATTCTGGGCCACTGGTTTATTAATTTTAAAATCAGGGGTTTACAGATCAAAGTGCTCTCCGTATAGTACGTCACATCAACAGCGGCAACGCTGAAGATGAATGCCCAGATGGTGAAATTGGTAGACACGCCAGCTTCAGGTGCTGGTGACCGCAAGGTCGTGGAAGTTCGAGTCTTCTTCTGGGCACCAATTCAAATTCAAGGTTACGGCCTTGAATTTCACAGAAACCCGCGAAAGCGGGTTTTTGCGTTTCTGGCCTTCCGAAAATGACCCGCCCCCGGTAGGAGCGAGCCTGCTCGCGATAAACTTCCAAACGACGCATTTATCCAGTTAGCACGCGTCATCGTTCACGCCCATCGCGAGCAGGCTCGCTCCTACAGGATTAACACGCCCCGCAAGGCGCATTTGAGAAACAATATCGTTTATCATTGTTGCAAGTTTTTGCAATGCGACAGTGAGGAACCCTGCGAATGATGTTTCGAAATACCCTGCGCCGCGGCTTGACCATTACCCTGCTAGGCCTGGCGCTCGCCACTCCCCTCACCCAAGCCGCCGATCCGGTTGCCCTGACCCTCTACAACGGTCAACACAAAGAAGTCGGCGACGCGGTCGCCAAAGCCTTCGAAGCCAAGACCGGGATCCACGTCAATGTGCGCAAAGGCAGCAGCAACCAGCTCGCCAGCCAGATCGTCGAAGAAGGCGATCGCTCTCCCGCCGACGTGATCTACACCGAAGAGTCGCCGCCACTGAACAAACTCGGCGAACAAGGCCTGCTGGCCAAGGCGGATGACGCCACGCTGGCCGTTCTACCCAAGGAATACGTCGCCGGCAATGGCACCTGGATTGGCGTGACTGCCCGGGTACGCGTTGTGGCCTACAACCCGAAACTGGTCGATGAAAAAGACCTGCCGAAGTCGGTGATGGAATTCTCCAATCCAAAATGGCAAGGCAAGGTCGGCTTCGTGCCCACCAGTGGTGCCTTTCAGGAACAGGCCGTTGCGATCATCAAAGTTCACGGCATGGATGCTGCCGAAGAATGGCTGACAGGGCTGCGCGCATTCGGCAAGACCTACAGTAACAACATGGTCGCGCTCAAAGCCGTGGAAAACGGCGAAGTCTCAACAGTATTGGTGAACAACTACTACTGGTTCGCCTTGCAGCGTGAAAAAGGCCAGCTCGATTCGAAACTGCATTACTTCACCGGCGGCGATGTCGGTGGACTGATCACCGTGTCCAGCGCTGCCATCCTGAAATCCAGCAAACATCCAAAAGAAGCCCAGCAATTGCTCGCCTATATGGCCAGCGAGGAAGGCCAGCGTGTGATCACCCAGACCACCGCCGAATATCCGCTGCACAAAGGCATGGAGTCTGATCGTGGGCTCAATCCGTTCAGCGAACTGGAAGCACCAAAAGTCACGCCTGCCGACCTCGGCAACGCCGAAGAAGCGCTGGACCTGGAACGTGACGTTGGCCTGAATTGATGGGTGCCTCACTGTCCGCGCATCACGCGTACGCACCACGGCGCAAGCGGCCGTCTATCTGGCTGATACTGCCCGTGTTGCTGTTGGTGGTGCTCAGCCTCCTGCCTCTGCTGTACGTCGGCCTGAAAACCTGGCAGGCAGGCTGGGCAGAAGCGCTGCATTTGCTATGGCGACCTTATGTGTTCGGCTTGCTGCGCAACACACTCGCATTGATGATTGGCGTCACCGCTGCTTGCGGAGTAATCGGCCTGTCGCTGGCCTGGTTGCTGGAGCGCAGTAATCTGCCGGGCCGACGATTGTGGGGCGTGATCCTCTGCTTGCCGTTCGCCGTTCCGGCATTTGTCAGCAGCTTCACCTGGGTTTCCCTCAGCGCTCATTTCGAGGGACTTGGCGGGGCCATCCTCGTGATGAGCCTGTCCAAATACCCGCTGATTTTCCTGCCCGTGGCGGCAACGCTGCGCAACCTTGACCCGTCCCTCGAAGAGTCCGCGCGCACACTGGGGCAGAATCGTTGGGGCGTATTTTTCAAGGTCACCCTGCCCCTGCTCTGGCCTTCGCTGCTGGCGGGTTCGTTGCTGATCGCCCTGCACATGCTGGTGGAATTCGGCGCGCTGTCGATCATTGGCCTGCAAACCTTCACCACCGCGATCTATCAGCAGTTCGAACTGGAGTTCAGCAACGCCAACGCGGCGATGCTCTCCGCCGTACTGCTGATGTTGTGCCTGGTGCTGCTGTGGCTGGAGCTGCGCGTACGCGGCAAGGGTCGACACGTGCGCACCGGCCAAGGTGCGGCGCGACGCGCGGAACAGGTTCAACTGGGCCCCTGGGCCGTGGCGGGACAGCTTTATTGCCTGCTGCTGGCAATCATTGGCAGCGGGATTCCGCTGGGCATGCTGGCCTACTGGTTGGCAGTGGGATCATCGGCAGCCTTTCCCGTGGCGGCAATCGGCGAAGCATTGCTGTCATCCCTCGCACTGTCGCTGGGCGGCGCTGCGCTGTGCCTGGTGCTGGCGGTGCCGGTCGGCCTGCTGGTCGTGCGCTACAAAGGTCAACTGGCGATCTGGGCCGAGCGCCTGCCGTATCTACTGCACGCCCTGCCGGGGCTGGTCATTGCCCTGACCCTGGTGTATTTCGCCCTGCACTACGTGCCGATGCTTTACCAGACGTCCGCCTTGCTGCTGATCGCCTATGCCCTGCTGTTTCTGCCACTGGCCCAGGCGCCGATCCGCACCGCCCTGAACAAGGCGGCACCACAACTTGAGGAGGCCGCTCGCACACTGGGGGCTTCGTCATTCAGTGCCTTCTGCCGAGTGACACTGCCGATTATTTTCCCGGCGCTGGGGGCGGCTTTTGCCCTGGTGTTCCTGGATGCGATGAAGGAGCTGACGGCGACCTTGCTGTTGAGTCCAACCGGGCTGAATACACTGGCAACGGAAGTCTGGGCACATACCGCGAATGTGGAGTTTGCGGCGGCGGCGCCTTATGCGGCGCTATTGATATTGGTGTCGGGGCTGCCGGTCTATTTGCTGACGACCCGGATGTATCTGAGTCGTTAAGACCGCCATCGCGAGCAAGTTCGCTCCCACAGGTTTCGATGGCGGACACAAAGCTTGTGAACACCCCGGATCAAATGTGGGAGCGAGCTTGCTCGCGATGAGGCCATCCCTGACAAAGCATCAAGCCCTGAACTGCCCCAGGCTCGCCTTCAACTGCGCCGCCAGACCATCGAGCACCTTGCCGCTCGCCGTGGTCTCCACAACGGCTTGTGCCGCCTTCTCGGCCTGGGCATGAATGGTCTGGACCCGCCCCCGCACCGCCTGCGCGCCCTGCGCCTGATGCGCCGCGGCCTGAGTGGCCAGACCGATCGCCGCATGCACCTGCTCGACCGATGCCTGCACCGACTGCTGCAACCGCGCACTATCACGCAGCACCAGCAAACCCTCACTGGCCTGGCGCCCGGCCTGACCAATCGCCGCCACCGCCTCACGCGCACCTTGCTGCAACGCTACGATGTGCGCCTGGATATCGCCAGTGGAGCTCTGCGTCTTGCTCGCCAGCGCCCGCACCTCATCGGCCACCACCGCAAACCCGCGCCCCGTCTCACCGGCACGCGCCGCTTCGATGGCGGCGTTCAGCGCCAGCAGGTTGGTCTGCTCGGCGATGCCGTGAATCACCGTCAGCACCACTTCAATCTGCTCACTTTGCTGCGCCAGGCGCTCGATCACTTGCGCACCGGTGTTGACCTGCCCCGCCAGCTCCTCGATCAGGCTGCCGACTTTCGCCGAGGTCCGGGTGTTTTCATCGGTGGCCTGGCGAATGTCCACGACTTGCTTGAGCGCCGCCTGCATGGCGTGGCTTTCCGACTGCGCCTCATCAGCCATTTGCGACAGTGCGCGCAAACTCTCCGCCACCTCGTCGCGCTGCATGCCAGCCGCTGCGTCCGCACCAGCGTTGCGCAAGGTCATGGCGCCAATTTCCACGCCGGTGCGCTGGGCCACATCGCCCGCCTCGCGCACGATCGGCTGCAACTTGTCCACAAAGCGATTGACCGCCGAGGCCATGTCGCCGATTTCATCCTGGCTGTTGATCTGCACGCGCTTGGTCAGATCGCCCTCGCCCGCCGCCAGGTCATCCATGGCTACGATCAGCATTTTCAGGCGATTGACCACTCGGCGACCGAGCACCACCGCCAACAACAGCAGGACACCGAAACCCACCACCGCCAGACACACACCGATGCGCCAGCGCAATGTCGCAGCGGCTTCCTGCACCGTATTGGTGGTGTTGGCTTTCATTTCAGCCGCCGTGGACTGTGCTGACTGCAGACGCGAGCCCATGGCCGCGGCGCTGTCGGCTGCCGCGCCTTTGAGGCTGTCGCCCACCAACTGATCGCTGCTGGCGATCAGGGCCAAGAAGCGCTTGTCGAGAGCCGCGAGATCAGTCTCCACCGAAGCAGTCGAGACCCCCATCAGGACCTTGCCGATTTCCACGCCATTGGGATTGATCGAAGCCTCGACGTAGAAGACCGAAGGATCGCTCTTCGCCGCATCCAGCACCTTGTCCAGCGCACGCTCGCCCTGRCCTTTTTCCAGCAGCGCCTTGTTGATCGGGTTTTCCCGGTTGAGGTAGCGCGTCAGGTGCTGGCCGGTGGCGTCGTCATACACCACGAACAGCACATTGGGATTGCGTTGGGCCCGGCGGGCGAACTCGGAAAGTGTCGGAACGTCGTTGTCCCACATGGCGCGGGGCGCGACGGAAGCCAGAAGCTGCGCCATGTCGCTGGCGGAGTCCTTCAGGTCTTTTTCCAGCGTTGAGCGTAACTGCGCCTGTTCGTCCTTCAGTCGCGAGGACAAACCAGCTGTCAGGCGCTGACGCGTACTGGTGGAGAGGCTGTCGAGGCTCGACGTGACTTCGCGCCCCGCCTGCTCAAGCTCAGCGGAAAGCTTTTGACTGTCCGCACCCAGGCGCTGGCCCAAGTCGGCTTCCAGCGCGGTCACCGTGCTCCGGGTCAGAGCAACAGCTACCAGCACCTGCACCAAAAGGGCGATACCAAGGGTAACGAACACGGGCCGCAACAAACGGCTCTGTAACAACGAGAGAACGGCCGACATCTGAAATCCCTCTGCTTTGGCGCCATTAAATTGATAGCACGCCGGAAGCAATGCTTTTTTAATGTTCACAGCAAAGGTCATGCCGTCCTGCAGACAAATACGACAAAGGCCCCGATTAAGGAGCCTTTGTGTTTTACATCAACGACTTATCAAGCAAACGGATGGCGCAGAACGATGGTTTCGTTGCGGTCCGGGCCCGTCGAAATAATGTCGATCGGCGCACCGATCAGCTCTTCGACGCGCTTGATGTAAGCACGGGCGTTAGCTGGCAGCTCTTCCAGGGTTTTGGCACCCACGGTCGACTCGGTCCAGCCCGGTACTTCTTCGTACACAGGCTGCAGGCCCACGTAGCTGTCAGCGTCAGTCGGGGCAACGCCATTACCTTCCGCATCCTTGTAGCCGACGCAGATGTTGATTGTTTCCAGACCGTCGAGCACATCCAGCTTGGTCAGGCAGATGCCCGAGATGCTGTTCACATCGATAGCGCGACGCAGGATAACAGCGTCGAACCAGCCACAACGACGAGCGCGGCCGGTAGTCGCGCCGAACTCATGACCTTGTTTAGCCAGGTGCGCACCGACTTCGTCGAACAGCTCAGTCGGGAATGGACCTGAACCTACACGGGTGGTGTAAGCCTTGGTGATGCCCAGGATGTAGTCCAGGAACATAGGGCCAACACCCGAACCGGTAGCAACGCCGCCAGCGGTGGTGTTGGAGCTGGTCACGTACGGGTAGGTGCCGTGGTCGATGTCCAGCAACGAACCCTGGGCGCCTTCGAACATGATGTCTTTGCCTGCGCGACGCAGGTCGTGCAGCTCGGCAGTCACGTCCAGCATCAGCGGCTTGAGCAGCTCAGCGTATTCTTTGCATTCGGCCAGGGTCTTGTCGAATTCGATGGCTGGCTCTTTGTAGTAACCCACCAGCATGAAGTTGTGGTAATCCACCAGTTCACGCAGCTTGTCTTCAAAGCGCGGCATGTTAAGCAGGTCGCCCACACGCAGGCCACGACGTGCAACCTTGTCTTCGTAGGCCGGGCCGATGCCGCGACCGGTGGTACCGATCTTCAGCTCGCCACGGGCCTTTTCACGGGCCTGGTCCAGCGCAACGTGGAAGGACAGGATCAGCGGGCAGGAAGGGCTGATACGCAGGCGCTCGCGCACCGGAACGCCTTTTTCTTCCAGCTTGGTGATCTCGCGCAGCAAGGCGTCAGGTGCAACCACCACGCCGTTGCCGATCAGGCACTGCACGCCTTCGCGCAGTACACCCGACGGGATCAGGTGCAAGACGGTCTTCTCACCGTCGATCACCAGAGTGTGACCAGCGTTGTGGCCACCCTGGTAACGCACTACGGCGGCAGCATGTTCGGTCAGCAGATCAACGATCTTGCCTTTGCCCTCATCACCCCATTGGGTGCCCAGGACTACGACATTCTTACCCATAACACTTGTCCTCATTCGCGCAAACTTGGTGCCGGCGGCGGCCGGCAGGAAAACTCAAGAAGCCAGTGGCGAAACTTGCCAAAGCCCGTTCTGCTGAATCAATTGCCGGTCGCAGTCCGCTTCACGGGCGGCGGCCAAAGGTTGCCCAGGCAAGGCCTGAACGACACGCTGACCCTCACTGCGCAACTGGCAAACCTGCTGCCAGAGTGCTGCATCCGTACTGTCAGGCATCCAGATACCGCCAGACGGTAGCTCGATCTCAGCACGCCCCAGGGTCACCAGGGTTTTCAAATCGGTGGAAAAACCGGTCGCCGGACGGGCGCGACCGAAGTCGGCGCCGATGTCGTCGTAACGACCGCCCTGGGCAATGGACTGGCCAACACCCGGTACGAACACGGCGAACACCACACCGGTGTGGTAGTGGTAACCGCGCAACTCGCCCAGGTCGAAATACAGCGGCAGCTCAGGGAAACGCACGGACAGCCGTTCGGCAATCGCCAGCAAGTCGTCCAGCGCTGCCAGAACAGGGGCCGGAGCCTTGGCCAGGCGCTCGCGGGCCGCAGCCAGCACTTCACGATTGCCACACAGATCGACCAACGCCCGCAGCATGCCCGACAGATCGGCAGGCAAGCCCTCGGTCAAGGTAATGACCTCATCGATGGCCTTGCGTTGCAAAGCATCGAACAACTGTTGCTCGACTTCACCGGACAAACCGGCAGCGCGGGCCAGGCCACGGTAGATACCGACATGGCCGAGGTCCATGTGCACATCCGGCACATCGGCCAGTTGCAGCATGGCGAGCATCAGGCTGATGACTTCGACGTCGCTGCTTGGGCTGCCATCGCCGTACAACTCGGCACCTAGCTGAATCGGGCTGCGCGAGGACGACAGGGCACGAGGCTGAGCGTGCAGAACGCTACCGGCATAGCACAGGCGGCTTGGGCCTTCACGACGCAGGGTATGCGCATCGATGCGCGCCACTTGCGGCGTGATGTCGGCACGGAAACCCATCTGCCGGCCCGATTGCGGGTCGATGACCTTGAAGGTGCGCAGATCCAGGTCCTGGCCCGCGCCGGTCAGCAGGGATTCCAGGTACTCGATATGGGGAGTCACGACAAACTCGTAACCCCAGCTCTGGAACAGATCCAACACCTGACGGCGCGCGACTTCAATACGCGCAGCTTCCGGTGGCAGTACTTCTTCGATGCCATCTGGCAGAAGCCAGCGGTCTACCGTTGCCATTACGCCTTCCCCTATATCCGGGCGACCAGCCTGTCGGCGATCCTTGAGTGAAGCAGAAAATGATCGGCTTGTGCGCAAACCACGCGCATGAGCGACGGAGCGAAAAGCCCTTCTACCGGCTTCGCTGACCACTTTCCTCGAAAAACTGTCGAGCCCATCGGCCCGGCACCTGCTTAAAAACAGCAATCAAACATGCAGACGCAAAAAAGCCGGGAATTTCCCGGCTGCCGCATCATACACACGTTTTCCCAAAGGATCACCCCGCCAGAGGTTTTAGCCGCCCGGCGGGAGGATTCAGGTCAACGTCGTATCAAGGCTTGGCTTTTTCCAGGTAGTGGAAGAAGTCGCTGCTTGGGTCGAGGACCATGACGTCGGATTTGTTCGCGAAGCTTTCACGGTAGGCGCGCAGGCTACGATAGAACGCGTAGAACTCCTGATCCTGACCGTAGGCCTTGGAATAGATCGCAGCGGCCTGGGCATCACCATCACCACGAACCTCCTCGGATTCACGATAGGCTTCAGCCAGCAGCACGCGGCGTTGACGATCAGCGTCGGCTCGAATGCCTTCGGCCAGCTCGTTACCCTTGGCGCGGTGCTCGCGAGCTTCACGCTCACGCTCAGTGCTCATACGTTCGAACACGCTGCGGTTCACTTCTTTCGGCAGGTCGATGGTCTTGACCCGAACATCGACCACTTCGATGCCCAGTTCTTTTTCAGCCATCTTGTTCAGCGAAGCCGTGATATCCGCCATCAGCGCATCACGCTCACCCGACACCACTTCGTGCAAGGTGCGCTTACCGAACTGGTCACGCAGGCCCGATTCCAGACGACGGGACAGACGTTCGTCGGCGATCTGCTTGAGGCCGGAAGTCGCGGTGTAGTAACGCTCTGCGTCCTTCACGCGCCACTTGGCGTAGGCATCGACCATCACGGCTTTCTTTTCCAGCGTCAGGAAGCGTTGTGTCGGTGCATCCAGCGTCATCAGGCGTGCGTCGAATTTACGCACCTGGTTGACGTAAGGCACTTTCACATGCAGGCCTGGCTGAACATCGGTCTGGACCACGCGACCGAACTGCAGCAACACCGCACGCTCGGTCTGAGCCACGATGTAGAAGCAGTTCCAGGCAGCGATCGCCACGACGACGCCGACAATAAGGGCGATCAGCGATTTATTGCTCATCAGCGACTCTCCCTGGTACGTGCTTGCTGTTGCTGCAGATCTGCTGCCGCACGCGTATTCGCTTCATTGCTGGTGGCTGCCGCACCGCTCATTGGAGTGCTGGTATTGCGACCACTTTCGACCATTTTGTCCAGCGGCAGGTACAACAGGTTGCTCTGGCCGTTCTTGTTGCCGGTCACGAGAACCTTGCTGGTGTTGCTGAAGACTTCCTGCATGGTGTCCAGGTACAGACGCTGGCGGGTGACTTCAGGAGCCTTGCGGTACTCGGCGACCAGTTTGGTGAAGCGATCGGCCTCACCCTTGGCGCGCGAGACGGTTTCATCTCGGTAACCATTGGCATCCTCGAGGATGCGCTGGGCCTGACCACGGGCTTCCGGCACGACGCCGTTGGCATAGGTTTCGGCCTGGTTGCGCGAACGCTGCTCGTCTTCCCGGGCACGGATCACGTCATCGAAGGCTTCCTGGACTTCGCGCGGCGCCGCTGCGCTCTGAACGTTGACCTGGGTAACGGTGATACCGGTGCGGTAGGTGTCCATGAAGCGTTGCAGACGCTCCTTGATCTCGCTGGCCATCAACTCACGACCTTCGGTCAGGACCTGGTCCATCGCGGTGGAACCCACCACATGGCGCAAGGCGCTGTCGGTCGCGTGCTGCAGGCTGATTTCCGGCTGATCGACGCTCAGCACGAAGTCCTGCAGGTTGCTGATCTTGTACTGCACGGTCAGCGGCACTTCGACGATGTTCTCGTCTTCAGTCAGCATCTGGCCCTGCTTGGTGTAGGCACGCTCACGCGTGACGTTTTCCATGTACTTCTTGTCGATCGGCGGGAAGTAGATGTTCAGGCCCGGACCCACGGTTTCGTAGTACTTGCCGAAGCGCAGCACCACTGCCTGCTCCTGCTCGTCGACAACATAGACCGCGCTGTACAGCCAAACGGCGGCCAACACGACCAGACCGATACCGAGCAGGCCGCCAAAGCCGCCACTCTTGCCCGGACCACCGCCGTCGTCGCCACCACGTTTCTTACCGCCACCGAACAAACCGTTCAGGCTTTCCTGCAGCTTTCGGAAGGCCTCGTCGAGATCCGGTGGCCCCTTGCGGTCGCCGTTGTTACGACGCTTGCCACCCCAAGGATCCTGATTATTCGAGTTGCCACCCGGCTCATTCCAAGCCATAGCGCTCTCCATCTGATAAAGCAAAGACGCACCCACGGCGCGCCGACCAATGCTACAGAATGCCTGTCACCACGGCACAACCGCTTTCCCAGGCTTTTATTGCAAAGTGTGTTGCTCGATGAACTCCATCGGCTGCAATCCCTCGCGGCTTACCAGTCGATTCAACTCGACCCGGGGCAAACGAACGGCCAGCAAACTGATGCCTTCTTCGTCGTGTTCTTCTTTCTGCACCGCACCGAGTTCGAAGAACTGCGCACGCAGTCGAGCGAATCGTTGCGGCAAGCGCAAGGTACCGACAAACAATTCACTGCCCAGTAACTCGGCAATGGCTTGCTCAAGCAATTCCAGACCACTGCCATCACGCGCCGACAGCCAGACCCGTTGGGGCTTGCCGTTTTCGTCGCGCTGGATTTGTGGCTCAACGCCTTCAAGCAAATCGAGTTTGTTATAGACCTCGAGGATCGGCAAGTCCTGAGCACCAATCTCGCCGAGCACCACCATTACCTGCTCGATCTGCAACATGCGATCTGGTTCGGCCGCATCGATCACGTGCAACAACAGATCGGAGTTGCTCGACTCTTCGAGGGTAGACCGAAATGCTTCGACCAGCTTGTGGGGCAAGTGGCGAATGAAACCCACAGTGTCCGCCAGGACAATCGGCCCCAGATCGTCTATATCCAGACGACGCAGGGTCGGGTCCAGCGTGGCAAACAATTGGTCAGCTGCGTAGACGTCGGATTTCGTCACGTTATTGAAGAGCGTGGATTTACCGGCGTTGGTGTACCCCACCAGAGACACGGTAGGAATATCCGCACGCGATCGGCCACGGCGCGACTGTTCTCGCTGGCTGCGCACTTTCTCCAGCCGACCCTTGATCTGCCGCAGGCGAACCCGCAGCAAACGGCGGTCGGTTTCCAGCTGGGTTTCACCCGGGCCACGCATACCGATACCGCCACCCTGGCGCTCAAGGTGAGTCCAGCCACGAACCAGCCGGGTGCTCATGTGGTCAAGCTGGGCCAGTTCGACCTGGAGCTTGCCTTCATGGGTACGGGCGCGCTGGGCGAAAATATCGAGAATCAGACCGGTACGGTCGATCACGCGACACTCGAAAACACGTTCGAGGTTACGTTCCTGACTGGGTGTGAGGATGTGATTGAAAATCACCAGATCGGCCTGTTCGGCTTTGACCAGGTCGCGCAGTTCCTCGACCTTGCCACTGCCAATCAGGGTCTTGGCGGTTGGCCGATGACGCGGCACGTTAAAAAACGCGACGGTCTCGGCACCCGCCGAGTTAGCCAATTCCTGAAACTCCTGCGGATCTTCGCGCGCCTCAGGGTCCTGTCCATCCAAGTGAACGAGGATTACTCGCTCACCACCACCGTGGCGCTCAAAGAACAAAGGAGACTCCTATCAGGCGTTACCTGGCTCAGCGTCACCTGCTTCGGATTCGGTTGCGCTAGGCAGACGAATTGGACGAACCGGCACCACTGTAGAGATAGCGTGTTTGTAGACCATTTGGCTGACGGTGTTTTTCAGCAGGATAACGAACTGGTCGAAAGACTCGATCGTGCCTTGCAGTTTGATACCGTTGACCAGGTAGATGGACACCCCAACTTTCTCTTTACGTAACGTATTCAAGTAAGGGTCTTGTAGCGAATGCCCTTTTGACATGTGCCGCACTCCTTTAAGGATTCAATATAAAAATAGGTAAACAGATGGCTTTGGCCGTCACACCCCCAAGGATAGACGGCAATTGCAAGGACTCAGCTCAATATGGAGACGGTCCCCAGGTATTTCAAGGCGCGCGGCAGATTGTCGCAATCCAGACTGTCCAGCCAATGCAGATCAGTCCAACTGCGCAGCCAGGTGAACTGGCGTTTCGCCAATTGGCGCGTGGCAATGATTCCACGCTCCTGCATCTCGGCTGACGTCAGCTTGCCATCCAGGTAGTCCCAGACTTGGCGGTAGCCTACTGCACGTATAGACGGCATCCCGGCATGCAGGTCACCTCTATTACGCAGGGCTACGACCTCGTCAATGAATCCCTGTTCCAACATTAAAGTGAATCTTTGTTTAATTCGCTCGTGTAGTACCTGACGATTTGCCGGAGCAATGGCCAAGTTCGCGACAGTATAGGGCAATTGTTGGCGTCCCGAAGCGGCTGCTTCAGTACTTTGCGCACTTTGTTGCAAACGCAGGGCAGTCATGCTCTGACCGCTGACACGATAAACTTCCAGTGCTCGACTCAATCGCTGGGGATCGTTCGGATGAATCCGCGCCGCGGAAACCGGATCAATGACCGCCAACTGGTCGTGCAAGGCTTGCCAGCCAAGGCGTGCAGCCTCTTCTTCGATCTGCGCGCGGACGTCGGGATCGGCCGCCGGCATATCTGCCAGACCTTCAACCAAAGCCTTGTAATAGAGCATGGTGCCGCCCACCAGCAGCGGAATTTTTCCGCGCGCGGTGATATCGGCCATGGCTTCCAGGGCGTCACGGCGGAAATCCGCTGCCGAATAGCTCTCGGCCGGGTCGAGAATATCGATCAGACGATGCGGATACTGCGCCAGCAGCTCTTTGGAAGGCTTGGCGGTGCCAATGTCCATGCCACGGTAGACCAGCGCCGAATCGACGCTGATCAACTCGCACGGCAGGACCTTGGTGAGTTCGATGGCCAGATCGGTCTTGCCGGCGGCGGTCGGGCCCATCAGGAAAATCGCAGGTGGGAACTGGCTCATCAACGACCGCGCAAGAAGAGTTTGTCCAGATCGTCCAGGCCCAGCTGGGTCCAGGTCGGTCGGCCATGGTTGCATTGACCGCTGCGCTCGGTGCTTTCCATGTCACGCAGCAGAGCGTTCATTTCCGGCAGGGCCAAACGCCGATTTGCACGAACCGCACCGTGGCAGGCCATGGTCCCGAGCAATTCGTTCAGGTGCGCCTGAATGCGGTCGCTGGTGCCGAACTCCATCAGGTCGGCCAGGACGTCGGCGACCAACCGGTTGGCTTCCGCCTGCTTGAGCAGCGCCGGAATCTGCCGGATCGCCAGAGTTTCCGGGCCCAGACGCTGCAATTCAAAGCCCAGACGCTGGAACCAGGCAACATGCTCCTCGGCGCAATCGGCTTCACGCTGACTGACGGCCAGGGACTCCGGCACCAGCAACGGCTGGCCGCTCAGGCCCTCGCTGGCCATCGCCACCTTCAGACGCTCATACATGATCCGCTCGTGGGCGGCATGCATGTCCACCAGCACCAAGCCCTGGGCATTTTCCGAAAGAATGTAGATGCCCTTGAGTTGTGCCAGTGCATAACCGAGCGGCGGGACGTCGTCCTGCCCGGCCGGTAGCGCAACGGCATTGGCCTCGGGCAGCGGCGCAAAGAACTCGCGATAGGCGGCCTGCGCTTCGGTGACAGGCACACCGGACTGCGGACGCGGCGTGTATTGATACTGATAACCCGCGCCAGCTCCCGAACCCGCCGGCGTATTGAACGACGGCTGAGCCTGAGGCTGTTCCAGCAGCGCATTGGCGGCCAGGCGCATTTCGCCCTGGGGCCCGAATTCACCGGCTTCGAGACCGGTAGGCCGGACGATGGCCGTGGCAACTGGCGCCGCCAGATGATCGTCCGGCCGCACATCGCCCAAGGCACGGTGCAAGGTGCCATAGAGAAAATCGTGAACCATGCGTCCTTCACGGAAGCGCACTTCGTGCTTGGTCGGGTGCACGTTGACGTCCACACCGGTCGGATCGACTTCGAAAAACAGCACGAAGGTCGGGTGCCGACCATTGAACAGCACGTCGCGATAAGCCTGGCGCACAGCGTGGGCCACCAGTTTGTCGCGCACGGCACGGCCATTGACGAAGAAATACTGCAAGTCGGCCTGGCTGCGGTTGAAGGTCGGCAGCCCGACCCAACCCCATAGATGCAGGCCGTTGCGCTCGATCTCGATCGGCAGCGCCTGCTCCAGGAAGCCCGGCCCGCAGATCGCTGCCACGCGCCGGGCACGGGCCGCATCATCATGGGCCTCGTGCAGGCTGAGGATGGTCTTGCCGTTGTGGCGCAGATGGAACGCCACATCGAAGCGCGCCAGGGCCAGGCGCCTGATCACTTCTTGCAGGTGATCGAATTCGGTTTTTTCAGTCTTGAGAAATTTGCGCCGCGCCGGCGTATTGAAGAACAGGTCGCGCACTTCAACCG